>JBAZHV010000005.1:0-53807 GCA_041652155.1 Minisyncoccota bacterium | reverse complement strand
CTAAGGAAAACCGGTACTCATTTTATCGTATGGATAAGTGGTTCGGAGCTTATTGAAGATGATATTAAGCGGGAAGAAAAAGCTTTAATTGAAAGATACCGTCCGTCATATAATGCACAGCGCATAATCTATCCTGAACAGACTTCTACTACAAAGAAAATAACGGAACTTTTGGATCTGGAAATAGAAAAAATAAAGAGGCGATAATTTAGAAAATATTAACGAATATGAACTCCTTTCAAGATATTGCTTATCAGATAAATTGGCAGGCTTTTTCTCTTAGTTTGTGTTTTTTAGGTACGGTTATTTTAGCCTTACCTTTTTTGAAAAAAGAGGAAAACATTGATAATGACGAAATAATAGAAGATAGGAGAGTGGGTTGCGGAGACAAAGAAAAATATTTTTACACGAAAAGAGGTTTTCTCAAGGATAGGAAAATTAGCTTGTGGGGGCTAGGGCTTTTGGGAATAGGATTTATTATTCAATTAATCCTATCTTTTTTATAATTATAGGAATTGGATCGGGAATTATCGCAACAAACCAAAATAGACCTTGAAAACCGCTTCGAAAGCGGTTTTTTGATGTTTAAAACTCGTCGTTCCAGAACGACGACCCAACGACGAGTCAACGACGACTTTTTAGCCCAAAATTTTCTCTATTCTTGGCCTTCGAAAAGTCTGCATTCTAGAATGCAGACTTAATGTAGAGTAAATGCAGACTTTTTGACCCTGTTTTAGCCGGATTTTAGCTAATTTTAGCCCACCAAAACTCGTCCTTCCAGAAGGACGACTCAAGGACGAGTTAAGGACGACTTTTGACCTGCAAATTTACCCTGTTTTTGGGCTAAAACCGGCCGTTCGGATCGGGCAGCCGGGCAACCTTCCAAAAGGGCAAAGACTGGGCCCTACCAACAGCAAGGCGTTGTTTTACCAAGGTATAGCCTACCGCGCCTTACCGCCAAAACAACGCCGTAGAATAGGGCAGAAACCTTGCCTTACCAGCCGGAATTGGGCTTTAAAAACTCGTCCTTCCAGAATGACGACTGAATGACGAGTTTTTAGCCTGGCCAACGCGTACCATTTCCCCCATCTCGCGGCTGAAATGCGTTGTGCAATGCCCAATTCCGGGCCCGGCTGTCCCTTTGCGAGCGAAGCCCTGGAAAACAGCAGTTTGGAAGGGCGAAGTGGGTCAACTTGCCCTCAAATTACGCTTCTTTACCTGATGCACCAGATTGGACAGGATAACCTCAAAGTTCGCTGTCGTACTGATATGGCAGCTCATAAATAAAAACGCCGATCAATCGGCGTTTTTATTTATGTTACGTTCAGGGGATGAGAAGTTTATCCGCCTAGGCGGAAGTCCTGCCCCCGGAGCCAAGGATTTTTGAACTTATTTCCGGGATACCCTTCGTAAGAGTTCGAACTGTCTCGTAATTGAGGCGGCTTTTTGGTAGAATAAGAATATGAAAATTTTTACTCAATTTCTTTCCGGTTTAGTGGGTAGCGTAGTATTGGGAATCATCGGTCTGATAATTGGCACAATTATAGGAGGCAATTTCGGTTTTCCTGAATTCGGCGGCAACGCCGGCTATGAGTCAGGCGGCGTATTTTTTTCGATTGTCGGGATTTCATTTGGCAGCTTGCTGGGAATAATGTTTGCCAAGAAAATGCAAAAAGAGCAACATAAATACATGTTTGCTTTGATAACCGCCATTATCACAACTTGTATAGGAATTTTTCTTTTTGATTACAATATGTCGTTTATTGTTAAATTAACAATACTTTTCATACCTTCAGTAATGCTGACGGCGGTAACAAACTGGCGAAAAATTTATTTTAGAAAAGTTTCCTAAAACAATATAGATAATTACTCTTAATTATCAAAAACAGGTTTTAACATCGTCCCACCAGGGGAGCAAAGTTTACAAAAGTTGATAGATAATAAATTAAAGCAAGACAATTTTAAGTAGATAATAAAGCCAAGTTATAAAATACCAGGATTAAAATAGCTGACAAAAGTTTACAGAATCAAAGACAAAAATCGCCAATCAGGCGATTTTTTGGTATAATCACATTAGATTACGATTACATTTATGAAAGGTGAAGCGACGTTAAAAAATAACCAAAAAATATATTTACAGATAATAACATCCGCAATCTTATTGTTTGTTTTTTATAAATTAGGCTTCTCATTCTATTTTATTATCGGAATGGGAATTTTTATTTTATTGCTCGTTTTATTGAAGGGTAAACTCTTTAATAAGTTGGATGCTTTTTTGACCGCTAAATTACCGTTTCTTTCCAGGCAGAGTCCTCGCGTCAAAAAACTAATCATCGTAATAGCTTTTATCCTCGCGTATATTATATTGAAACAAATTATCTTTTTTGTTTTGTCGCAATTCGGGATAGACGTTCAGAAGATGATATTGGATAGCGTTAATAACCATTAAACATATAAAACTATGACTGACAATAAAAAAACAAGAGTAGTGATGCAGAACACGATCAGCTTAGACGGTTCATTTATCAATTTTGAGACGTCTCAGGAAGTGATGGGCTTGCATTATCAAATCGTAGGCAGTTTTGGCAGAGTCCTTTATCTGTTCGGTTCAAATACCGCCAGGGTCGCGATAGAAATGTTTGGCGGGTTAACACTGGAAACAAAGGATGATTTTAAGAAGCCGCAAAAAAGCGAAAACTTGTCATATTGGGTTGTTGTAGATTCGGAAGCTGTTCTTAAGGGAAAATTGCATTTTTACCGCCGATCGGAATATTGCCGGGATATAATCGTTTTGGTTTCAGAAAGCACCGATAAAAGCTATTTGGATTATTTAAAGGAAAGAGAATATGATTTTGTGGTTGCCGGAGAGAAACAGGTAGACTTAAAGAAATCTTTTGATGTTTTATCCGACAGATATGAGACAAGCACCATTTTAGTGGATTCGGGGCGCGGCCTGACCAACGCCATGATTAATCAAGGATTAGTGGATGAAATTAGCTTGCTTGTTTTACCCGTTATCGTTGGGGAAAAATCAGAAAATTTATTCAGCAATATTGCAAAACAGGTAAAACTTACCGAACTCAAAGAAAGGACTTTCCCCGGGGGATACGTTCATCTGCACTACAAGATTGATAAATAAAATTGATAAAAAAACATCATGACTGACAAAAACAAATCAATGCACGAGTTCGACTTAAACTTAATCTGCGAATTACACGAAGGATTGGAACGGCAGGGACCAGGTAGTCCCGAAATGACTGTTAAGGCATTAAGTTTTATTGAAAATCTTGATAAAAATTCAAAGATATTAGATTTGGGTTGTGGAACTGGCGGGCAAACAATGGTTCTTGCGCAAAATACTCCAGGGAATATTATTGGCCTGGATTTTTACCCCGGATTTATAAATACCTTAAACGATAATGCCAAAAAATTAAACCTCCAGGAAAGAGTGAAAGGCATTGTCGGCCCAATGGAAAGTCTTTCTTTCCAAAAAGAAGAATTTGACCTTATCTGGTCCGAAGGTGCTATTGCTGGCATTGGTTTTGAAAAAGGTTTGATTTATTGGAAAGATTTTATCAAAAAAGACGGCTACATTGCTTTAACATATGAGTCATGGTTTACCGATGAGCGTCCTGCTGAAATTGAGAAGTGGTGGGTCGATAATGTTCCTGAAATAAATACCATACCGCACAATATTTCAATAATGCAAAAAGCCGGGTATAGTCTTGTGGCCGCATTTATATTGCCCGAAAAATGCTGGACGGATTATTTTATTTCGCGAGAAGCGGCAAGCAAAGCACTTTTAGAAAAGTATGCTGGAAATAAAACCGCGGAAGATCTTATTGCAAAAATGAGATACGAAGCGGAATTATATTCAAAATACAAGCAATATTATGGGTATGTTTTTTATATAGGTAAAAAAATAATTATTTAATTTTATGAAAACAATCAAATGGACGGCCAGAGTATTGGCATTATGTATCTTAATTTTCGCTTTGCCGTTTTATTTCGGCTACGGCAATCCATTGCCATTTGCTAATCCGAATTATTCTTTATGGGAGAATGTTGCGCTGTCTATGATGCCATTGGTTTTTATCGGCTTGGCTTTGGGTTGGAGATATCCAAAAGTCGCGGGTTGGCTTATTGTTGGTGCGATTGCAATCGGTTTTATCGTTGGACTTTTAACGGAAGCGAACCTCAGCATTAACTTGGCTGCTCCTATTATTCCAGGAATTCTGTATTTGATAGATGGGTATAAAAAACATGAACAAATATATAAATAAAAAAGTTTTACTGCCAATATCCATTGTTATTTTAGCATTGGGTATTTTTGTGTTTTTCTACTCTTCGGTTATCTTTCAGGAAGGTAATCCTTGGCCACAGATTAAAGGCATGGTTCAATTAAAATTTGGCGATAGTGATATTGTGAAGTTGTCTGGTTCGGACAATAAATTTATGACTGAAAGTAAAAACGGGACCATGATATATGATTTCATGAAAACCAAAGGATATGAATTTACCGAGCAAATGGGTTCAGGTTATTTTTTTAAGTCTGCTACAGGACAAACCGCCGTTGCCACTCATAGATACTACGGTCGCCATTATTCGCTTTGGAATATCACTGAAAATAAAGAAAACAGTCTTGCCGAGAAATTAAGAGATTGTTTGCCAAAAAGCGATACTGTTAGCCATGAAGTATGTAACGAATTATTAAAGCAAATTACCGATTTTGATTCCTGCGTTATATCCGGCTTTCCGATATTAAAATCCAATCCAGCCCAATGCCAAACAATTGACGGAAGAGCTTTTACCCAGGAAACAAACAGCACCTGGGAGCAGGCGCTATTAGCTATAAATAACTGCGAGGTTGAAAAAGTTTTTCAAACGCATAGCAAGATAGTAACCCTAGCACTAAAAAACGGCAACAAATTAATTGCCAAGGAGCCGCAGATTGATGATATAATTACTATAGTAGAAGTAGCGGAATCTAAATGCGGCAAAATCCCAATGGGAACTGAGTAATAAATATTAATTAAAATATGAACGAACCAAAAAAATTGAATAAAGATTTCTGGATATTATCAAGCGTTTTTTCGCTGTCGGCGATTATTGGAATAATTGCTAATCCAAGTAATCAATCACCAACAGATAAATTTATAGTGGGCGTTATTATAGGTATAGGGCTGGCTTGTTTGATAATGGCTTTGGTTATTTTAATAAGAAATAAAAGAAAGCAATAAATTAAATAAAAAATATGCAAAAATTTTGTCAGGCATGCGGAATGCCGTTAACCAAAAAGGAAGATTTTGCCGGGGGCGACGAGAATTCTAATTTCTGCCACTTTTGCGTCAACGCGGACGGCAGTGTTAAGTCTTGCGAAGAGATATTCGAAGGCGGGGTTCAGTATTTTATGAGCCAAATTGGAGACGACCGAAAAATGGCGGAAAAAGTAACCAGAAAGAACATGAGCGGGCAACCTTATTGGCAAGGCAAGGGTTGCGAAATCCTCCAGGGCGAAATGGCTACCGATGAGGAATTCGCCGAAGTTTTGAAAAAATTAAGTTAATAGCCTCAAAGCATAGGTGCTGCTTCCCTGCAAGCCCGGAGCGGGCGATACACCCAGGGAGGGGAAGCCCCGAAAAAGATCGCCTAAAAGGCGATTTTTTGGTAGAGTAATATCCAGTATGAACAGCGAGGTAGGAAAAATTAGAATCGAAGATTTGGGATATGGAGAATTTTTTGAGTCTGCGCGCAATAAATCGGGATTGGGCGGATTTCCGGTTGCGCGGGTTATTGCCGAGTATAAAGAAGCTTACCGGGTCAAAAATACAAGCGGCGAATATCTGGCCAAGATTACCGGAAAACAGATGTTCAATGCCCAATTCCGGCCCGGCTGCCCCTTTGCGAGGGAAGCCCTGCAAAACAGCAGTTTGGAAGGGCGACCGAAGCTTAGTCGGGGGCAGAACCTACCTTTTCAAGTCTCTGGCTTTGGACTGGTGAATGAGATTGGGCAAGACAATGGCAATAGTTTGTTTTAATGGCTCATTGGGGAGCCCAGAAGTCGAGAACGAACTGCCGAAAGGCGGACAGCGGGAGAAATCCCGCTTTTTATTGTTTTTTTCAGAAATATAGGTATTATTATGAATATATGAACATCAAATTAGCGGTTTCTATCATTAAAGAAGGAAAACAATATATCGCATATACGCCTGCGTTAGATTTGTCTACATGTGGCAAGAGTGAAAAACAAGCCAAAAAACGTTTTGAAGAAGCTGTCGATGTATTTTTTCAAGAGTTGATTGAAAGGGGAACTTTAGAAAATGTTTTAGCCGATTTGGGCTGGAAGAAAATCAAAACTCAGTGGGCGCCCCCTAAAATTATTTCTACTGATGTGCAGAAATTTTGTGTAGCAGTCTAAACATATGGGTAGTTTAAAGCCGATACATTGGAAGAAGTTCGAAAAATTTTTATCGGTTGTCGTTTCGAAAGAGAAAGAGGAGACCATCGCATATATTGGAAGGAAGGGCTAAGCCGTCCCGTACTTATACCTCGTTGTGAAGATTTCCCTATCTTTATTATTCGTAACAATTTGAGGTTGTTAAATATTGATAATAAAAAATATCTCGAAATTTTGGAAAATATTTAATTGTTTTTTGCTAGGTAGGGAGCGGGAGAAATCCCGCTTTTTGGTTGTTGAATAATGTTGCATAAATTGTTGCGTAATGCTACAATTAAGAAAAAATTATGCAACAATTAAATCAAAGACAGCAGAAAATAATAGATTTTATATCTAAAAGAGGCGCTATAAGCAATTCAGAGATAATTGCTTTTTTGGGAAACAGCATTTCCAGGTTTACGGTTCTGCGTGACTTGAGCTTATTGTTAGAAGAAGGCTTGGTTAAAAAAGAAGGGCAGGGCAGGGCTGTCCGTTATTCGTTATTTTCTAGCAGTACGGTTAATTCTTTTTTTGACCCCGATCTATATTTTGGAAAAGGACCGGATGAGAGAGAGATCAAGCCGACATTTGTTCCGGAGATCATTAATAGCTTATCCCAATTATTTTCGGAAAAAGAAATAATGGACTTGGAAGGAATCAATAATAAATATTCGGAAAGGGTAAAAAGGATGGATAAAACATCTTTTAAAAAAGAGGTGGAGAGGTTAACTATAGAATTAAGCTGGAAGTCTTCCCAAATAGAGGGGAATACATATTCTTTGATAGACACGGAAATGTTGATCAAAGAAAGAGTAGAAGCGGAAGGGCATAAAAAGGAAGAAGCGGTCATGATCTTGGACCATAAGAACGCCATAGACTATATTTTTAACAATAAAAACGAATTCAAGAAATTGGACCTGTTTCAGATAGAAAAAGTTCACGAATTATTGACGAGGGGATTGGGGATCGAAGCGAGCATAAGGGCCGGTTCAGTAAGAATAATCGGGACAAGATATATGCCGATCGCGGGAAAAGCTAAAATTATTGAAGCCTTGCATTCCACTATCGATAAGATCAACTCTTTAGCGGACCCTTTTTCAAAATCATTGGCTTTGATTCTGATGATCTCATACATACAGCCATTTGGAGACGGGAATAAGAGGACGGCAAGGATATTGGGCAATGCTGTGCTTTTGGCTCATAACGCATGCCCCATTTCTTATAGAAGCGTAAATGAAACTGATTACAAAAAAGCAATTCTTTTGTTCTACGAGCAGAATAGCGCGAGATTCTTTAAAAAGTTGTTCATTGAACAATTTAAATTTGCTACGGATAATTATTTTTAGTTTATAGGACCCAGTTAGGCTAAAAATTCAACGCGTTTGATCGCCGTGCGCCATCGAAACGGGATGATTATCGCGGAGCCCAGAAGTTGGAACGAGCCATTGTTCGCGAGAGGCGGGAGAGGTCCCGCTTTTTCGTTGGGGGCGGGTTTTTTGGTATAATAAAAATACGCAAATGAACAAGGCAATTGCATACAACGTTATTGTAATACTGGCGGCCTTGGCCGCGATATTTTTTAAGATACCGATGATCTGGGTAATTCTTGGGGTTTTTGGAGCTTTGATTTTTGTAATTTTTAACCCATTTATGCCAGTCGTCGAAAGCATTCCCAAAGGATTTTCCGAAAAAAAGTTTGATACAGGAAAGGTGATCTTGAACTATATCGAAGGGCCGGATAATGGCCCGCCTTTATTGTTTATTCCGGGACAAATGGAATTTTGGCAGGGATATAAACTGGTGATCCCAAATTTTTCAAAAAAGTATCATGTTTTTGTTGTCGATGTCCGCGGGCATGGAAAATCCTCCAAAACTCCCGGAGAATATTCTTATAATATTATCGGGGAAGACATCAAAGAATTTTTGCAGAATGTTATAAAAAAGCCCGCAATTGTATCCGGACTTTCTTCAGGAGGCGTTCTGTCTCTTTGGCTGGCGGCGAACTCTCCGGATTTTGTTTCTGCTGCGATCAGTGAAGACCCGCCGTTTTTTTCTTCCATGTGGCCGAGGATCAAAGAAGAAAAATATATGTATCGCTTGTTCGAAGTTGCGGTAGAATGCCTTGGCAAGCCAGAAAGAGACATACTGGGTTATTTTATGAAACAGGGGATTCCAAAAGATGGTTACGAAAAACTTTTTCTCATCCCTCCGTGGATAGCCAAGTTTATCGTCGGTCTTTTTGATCTTAACAAAAAATTCCGGCCGTCAAAAAAATACGATATACCATTGGCTCCATTCAGCGGCAGAGTCGGCTTTAAGTTTCTATGCGAGTACGATGTCGATTTTTCAAAAGCCACAATTGACGGAAGGCTGGCAGAGGGATTTGACCCGGAGGACTCTTTGAAAAAAATTAAATGTCCTGTTTTATTGATTCAGGCGCGCTGGTCAAGACACGAAACTTGGGGACTGCTTGGAGCTTTAGATGATAATGACGTTGAAAAAATCCGTTCGATCGTGAAAAATATTAAGGTGGCAAAAGTAAACGCCATCCATGACGTTCATTTGGCAAAGCCGGAACTATTCATCAGAGTGGTAAACGAGTATTTGGCAGACCTAAAAATTTAGCGGCATTTTGCTTCCCAGCATATCCGGAGTCTGCAGGGATTCTAACCGTTGATAATATCCACGGCTCGGAGTTGGGAAGTCGAGACGAACTGCCGAAAGACGGCGCGAAAGATCCCGCTTTTTCGCTCGGCATTAATTCTTTTATTTTTTGCCTTTGATCTTGAGGATGATCTTTATAAATATGAATATTGCGGCTATGCCGATCAAGCCGTATAGCCCATATAGGAATAAAGACCCTTTTGACCCGGCGGCTTCCGGTTCTTTGCTTGGTTCAACGCTTGTTTCTTTGGCACCGTTGGAAATAGTATCCCAATCAGCCGTCTCTTTTGCCGCGTCGAATGTTCCGGTACTGCCAAGTCCGATATCGGATGCCGAGACCATGTTCCCGCCGGTAATGTTAACTTTTTCTCCGTTAGACTTTGAAGTGAACAAAACTTCTCCGTCGATAACTTTAAGCGTTGATGTTTTCCCGTCATCGGAGAGCACAAGGGTGGTACCTTTGATTCCGGCTGTCGCTTGGTTCATTTCAATTTCCATGGAACCCTCATTTATCATTTTTTTTATATTCACCCAGATATTCCCAGCAACGAGTTTGATCTTGCTATCTTTTTGGGGAGGGGTTGTGACGATCACTTCTGTTTCCGGCTTCAAAACAAAAACAGACATATCGGGAAAGGTTAATACGGCTTGGCTGTCTTCCATCGTACGGACATGCGTACCGGGAGGAAAAGACGAGCCGTCCATTTTAGCCAATTTCCAGTTATTGTCATCTTCAGGATCTTTTCCGGGGAGTAAATATTCAACCTGTCCGGTCATACCCGAAAAAACCATCCCTGTGTCTGTTGTCTCGGGCGTTTCGGCCAAAGGTTTTTCCTCGGCGGTATTTGAAGGATTGCCAACAGCCGGGAGTTCTTTAGCCGCAGATTTTTTAGGGCAGGAAGAGCCGTCCATGGGATATAATTCGGAACAACAGCGTCCGGCATAACAATTTTTACTGGCGCAGGCGGGACTGGACAGGCAAGGAAATCCTATCGAGTTATCGTAACACTGGCCAGCCACGCAATTGCCGGTTCCGCATTCATCGTTGGACGCGCAGTTAGCGTCGGCTGCGAATACTTGGCTCGTATAAAATATGCAAATTAAAAAGAACGCCGAGGTTAAGATGATTTTTATATGGTTTTTCATGAATTAATTATATCACAAAATTCTTGGTGATCCGATGCTGGACATATATTAGGGCCAGATAATCGCTATAATGATCTGGCCTTCGTCGTTTTTAAGCAATTTGACGATGCGCTATTATTCGCTAAAATAAAATCAATAATATCAGGGAGACTGTTAAAATATAATACAATGGACAACATAACGATCAGGCCGGAACAGCCTGAAGATTACAGGCAAAGCGAGGACGTAACCAGAGAAGCTTTTTGGGATTTGTATCAGCCCGGATGCAACGAGCACCTGATCCTCCATAAACTTAGAAAAATTCCGGGTTTTGTGAAGGAGCTTGATCTTGTCGCGTGCGATAATGACAAGGTTGTGGGGAATATCGTTTATTCGAAGGCGAGAGTGACGGACGAACTAAAACGGGAATTTATTGTTTTGTGCCTTGGCCCCGTCGCGGTGTTTCCTTCGCATCAGAAAAAGGGGATCGGTTCATCACTGATAGAACGTTCCCTCGACAAAGCCAGGTCGCTTGGATATAAAGCAGTTATTTTATTTGGCGATCCTGGTTATTATCATCGTTTTGGATTTAGGAATGCCAAAGAGTATGGCATCCAGACGGCGCAGGGCGAGAACCTGGCTAGAACTACGAGAAGGGAGTTTGGACGGGATACAAGGCAAATTTTTTTATGACCCGGTGTTCGAGCCGGGAGAAGACGAATTGGAAATGTTTGAAAAGGAATTTTCTCCCAAAGAAAAACACATCACCGATACTCAATTGAAGAAGTAAACTGGGATTTCTATCTGCGGTTCTATACGGGAACAGGAAGCGGGAGAAATCCCGCTTTTTATTGGCCGGAGGTCGTTGGTTGAGCGTTTTTTATGGTAAACTTATGGGAGATTAGAATTAATTTTATTTTTAAAAATAATATGGCCCAGTTCAAAGAAGTTTATAAATGTTCGGTGTGCGGCAATGTGGTTGAGGTTTTGGATGCGGGTGCGGGGACGTTGGTTTGTTGCGGCAAGCCTATGGATCTGATGGCCGCCAAGACGCAAGACCAGGGCGCGGAGAAACACTTGCCGGTTGTGGAGGACATTCCTCCGAGCGCGTGCAGCGTTAAAGACGGAGTTAAAATAAAGATTGGCGCGGTGGAGCATCCCATGACGCCAGAGCACCACATCGAGTGGATAGAGATCGATACTGTCGACGGCAAGGCCGGCAAGAAATTTTTGAAGCCCGGCGACAAGCCGGAATCGGATTTCTACACGCGAATGAACGTGATGGGCGCCCGCGCATATTGCAATGTTCACGGTCTCTGGGAAATTAAAGCATCCGGAAAGTAAATTAGACGCATGATTTTGAGCTCTGGCGCCGGAATATGATTTATACTGCCTGCGTCCGGAAGCGCATGCGTAATTATGATAAACAAATTTTTTAATATGAACAGCTATTACGTTTCTAAAATTAATCTGGCCATAGATTACATAGAAAAGAACATCAAGAAAGAATTGAAGCTCGAGAATATCGCCAAAGCCTCCGGTTTTTCTCCTTTTCATTTCCATAGGATATTTAAATCCATAATGAACGAAAACCTAAATCATTTTGTTCGGAGAGTTAAGGTGGAAAAAGCTGCTTTTATGATCTCCGGCAATCCCAACTGCACCATTACCGAAATTGCGTTTAAAAATGGATTTTCCAGTTCTCAGGCCCTGTCAAAAGAATTCAGAATTTTTTTCAAAACTACTCCCAGCGGATACAAGGAAAGCAAGATCCGCCACATTGAAAGCAAGAAGCGGAAAGACTATATTCTGGACTTTCATTACAATGATAACAATAGTCGGCCGACTATCAGTTATAAATCATTAATACTAAAAAATATGAAAGTAGAAATCAAAACACTGCCGGACATGACTTTAGCTTATATCCGGCATATCGGCCCGTACAAAGGCAATCCTAAATTATTCGAGGATCTATTCGGCAAGCTTTGCGCTTGGGCCGGACCAAGAAACCTTGTTGAAAAAGATACTAATTTTTTATGCATCTACTATGACGGCCCGGAATCCACGGACGAATCAAAATTGAGGATGGATGTCTGCTTGGTTGTTCCCGGCGACGCTAAAATTGACGGGGAGATAGGAAAACAAGAGATCAAGGGAGGAGAATATGCTATTACCAGGTGCATTATTAATGATCCGAAAGAATATGAAAAATATTGGGCGGAGCTGTACGCAAACTGGCTGCCGCAAAGCGGTTACCAGCCGGATGATAAACCGCCATTCGAAATGTACTCGGCTGACTGCAAATCGGAAAATGGAGGCATGATCGTAGATATCTGTATCCCGGTAAAAAAGATCGGTTAGTTTATGCGGGAAAAAGCCGTTGGCATTCGTACCAACGGCTTTTTTATCGGCCTGCAAGCGTGATTTGTTGACTTCAAAATCTGGATTTGTTATTATTTCGAGCAATAGCTTATGAAATTCAACCAAAGCATAATTTTATCGAACTGGTGGGGCTTGCAGACTTGCTCGCAAAGTCCTGATTTTGTTTTGGCCCGCTAATATACATTTTTAACCTAGCCATCAAAACTCCTCCCGGACTTCGCGGGGGGAGTTTTTTGTTTGTGTTGATGGCTGGATATTTTTCTCAAAAACGCACAGCCGCCAGCACGAATGTCGTCGCGCTGGTGTTCTTTTAAATAAAGGAGGTACAACATTATGAAAAAAACATACGGTATTGAACGAGAGCGTTTTATCGTGGACAGCCGGGGGCAGATCGTTCCTCAAATTGGAACTCTACTGCCGAGAGCGCATGAAATAGCCAGGAACAACGGTCTGCCGGAGAGCCTTTTTACTTATGAGCTCTTTGCGGGGCAGATCGAAGACAGAACTCTGCCTTACGGCAGTCTTGAAGAGCTCGAAAAAGCGTTGGTTCTCAACGATCGGGTAATGTTAGAAGCGGCCAGCCAGTTTGGCTTGGCGTTCGACTGTTCCGAGGTCGTGGAAGCAAGCAGAATAACGTCCTTAGAGGTGAATCCGTTCGACTCGCGCCATCAGATGATCTGGCAGTCCGCGCCCTTGGAGAGGAGAACTGCCGCTTCTATCGTGGCGGCCGTGCATGTTCATATCTCCGTGGCCGAAGGCGAAGCGGTAAAGATGCTTAACTTCTGCAGGAGAGACGTCATCGATGATCTTATCGACATCGGCGACCATTCCAATCGCAGAAGGATAAATGCCTACAGGGCTATGGCGGAAACAGAGGGAGTGCCTCCGATATTTTCCTCTTTCGCGGAGGTGCTGAAATACATCGACGCGAAGGGAGGAGAAAAAAATGTGTGGGATCTGGTCCGGTATAAACGCTCGACCAAAACGATCGAATTCAGAATGTTCGGTACCACGCAAAAAGTCCAGGAAGTGCTTAGTTACGTTAATGCTTGCATTGATGTGGCTAAAGCTCTTTGATCGGATGGGGGGGGAGCCGTCGAAAAACGGCGGCTCCCTTTCTATCTTTTTTGTTAAAGAAAATAAATATATTAATATAAAAAATATGAAAATAATACTCAATATTTTGACCCACGGAAATGAAAATATCGGGTTGAAGGTCGCGAGGGAAATTGGAAAATTGGATATCGATGAAAGTATTCTTGCTGTTCAGATCGCGAACAGGAAGGCTTTTGAGCTAAGGAAAGGATTCATAGACCAGGATCTCAACCGGTCGTTCCCCGGCAGGAAAGGCGGCAATTATGAAGAGAGGGTCGCCTATGAACTTTCGCCGATCATAAGATCGGCGGATATTGTTATCGATATCCATTCCACGAAAAGCGAATTGAAAGATGCCGTTATCGTTACCAAGCTCGATGGTCCCACCCGGAGTTGCATTAAAGCGATCCAACCCAAATATGTATTGATCATGAGCGCCACAAAAGATAACGCGCTCATTTCTCAGGCGAAGATCGGCATTGCTTTCGAATACGGGAAAGATAACGATCCGGAGACATTAAAGAAAATCGTCGCGGATATCAAAAAATTATTCAAGCATCTTGGCTTGGCTAATGTCAGTATCCGCAAGAGAAAGAAAAATACGAAATATTTTGATGTCTTTTCCAGAGTCGATAAGCCGAAAGGATATAGATTACTGAAGAAGATACGAAATTATAAATTGGTCCGCAAAGGCGAAACATTCGCGGCCAAGGGCGGCGATCGGCTTGCCGCAGGGGAGGATTTTTATCCGATAATTTTCGGGGACAAAAACTACAAAGATTATTTCGGCTTTAAAGGCAAAAGAATATTTTAATGGACGCCGGGGCTTGCGGCTGGTAAAATCTAAGATGAAGATGAAACATCCTCTAGTTAAATTTTTTGCCGGCATATGCGTTTTTTTGCTGTTTTTGGGTTTTGGCTATTATTACGGAGAAGGCGCCGCTCGTATTTTTCAAGAATTTTTTAGCAAGCCGCAACCATGCCAGAAACCGATAACATATTCTATCGCAAACATCGATCCGCGTTTTGGCTTGACGAAAGATGAACTGCTGGCCGATATGCAGCAGGCTGAAAAGATGTGGGAATCGCCGATCGGCAAGCAACTGTTCGAATATTCGCCAGACGGAGATCTGAAAATAAGTCTTGTTTATGATTACAGGCAGAAGGCTACGGATGAGTTGAAGAAAATGGGAATAGTCATCAATGATGACCGCTCAACTTACGATGAGCTAAAGGCCAGATATGATTCATTGCTTGCTTCGTACGATAAAGGAAGAGCGCAGTTGGAAAGTTTGACCGCGGTTTACAACAAAGATAAGATCGCTTTCGAAAATGATATTAATTATTGGAACGGCCGCGGAGGGGCGCCGAAGGCCGAGTATAAGGCGTTGGAGAAAAGAAGAACGGACCTGGAACGCCAAGCCGCGGTGATAAACCAAGCCGCGAGCTCTTTGAACGAGCTGGTTGATATTATAAATTCAACAGAGGCGGTTCTTAACAAATTGATCGTCGAGCTTAATCTTCAAGTAGATAAATATAACGCGACCGGTTCATTGACCGGCAAGGAGTTTAACGAAGGAGAATATACAAGCAACGCGGGCGGCACGGCGATCAATATTTTTCAATTCAGCAATAAAGATCAGCTTATGAGGGTTCTCGTCCACGAGCTTGGACATGCATTAGGGCTGGGGCATCTCGATAACCATAAGGCAATTATGTACTATCTTAACGAAGGCGTTAATGAAGAATTGACGGCGGACGATCTGGAAGCTTTAAAAAATGTTTGCGGGATAAAATAGGCCGGAGCATTTTATTTTTTTAGAGCGACATTCTATCGGGGATCGGTAAGCTGAAATATATTGGAATGCAAGCATTTCGAGCGCCCGTCCCTTGCCCAAGGGGCGTTTTTTTTGTTTGCATTTCATTTGTGATATTATTGAATTGATATGAAAAGGAAACATTTACTGATCTCTTTGCTTGTTGCCGCGGCCGTGCTTGGGGTCTATTTGAACCGTTCGTATGCCTATATTTACGATAAGATGGGCGGGACGAACATGAAGTTACCAGACAAAAGCGAAGAGTATTTTATCGGTAATAACGCGAAGGACGGCAAAAGTTTGGTCTATGTTGCTTTGGGGGACAGTTTGACCGCGGGCGCGGGAGTCGATAGCTATGAAAAATCTTATCCTTACCTGATAGCCGAAAAGTTATCCGAAAAAAATAATATAATCTTGAAAAGCAGGGCCGTCCCTGGGTTTAAAAGCGGAGACGTAAAAAACGCGCTGCTCTCTTCCGCGGTTTCTGATGATCCGGATATCGTTACTTTATTGGTCGGAGTCAACGACATTCACAACCAGGTCTCTAAAGATGATTTCAGGGAAAACTATGACCAAATTTTGAAAGTTCTCACGCAGGAAACCAAGGCTAAGATATATGCCATAAGCATTCCGTTCGTCGGTTCCGGCAGTTTGATCTTGCCTCCGCATAATTACTATCTCGACCTTAAGACTAGAGAATTCAACGAGATAATCAAATATCTGGCCGAAAAAAATAATGTGCCGTATATCGATCTTTATTCTCCGGCGGCGGAGGATTTTAAAAGATCTGACTCATATTATTCGATCGACCTGTTCCATCCTTCGGCCAAAGGCTATGACTTTTGGGCGAAAATAATCTATGCAAGTCTTGATAGATAATCCGGTCCAATCGACATTTATTTTTATAAGCATTTTTTTTGCCGCTCTTTTGATCTCGGCCCGCATAAAAAAACCCGGCCAATTTTTTCCTATCTCGCAGACGCAAGAGCTCAAGGGACTGGCGATCCTGTTCGTCGTTATTTCCCATATCGGTTATTTTTTGGCGGCAGACAATAGGTTCCTCTTTCCTTTTTCGATCATGGCAGGGGTCGGGGTCAACTTGTTTTTGTTTCTGTCCGGCCTGGGTTTGACGGCAAGCGCTCTCAAAAAGAAACTGTCGATCTTCGGTTTTTACCGAAAGAATTTGTTGAAATTGTTCACGCCTTTTTGGCTGTCGCTGATCTTATTCCTGCTGCTCGACTTTTTTGTCCTGAAGATCGTTTATCCGTGGCAATTCATCGAAAAAGCTTTTTTAGGTTTTTTCCCGAGCGCCGATCTGTACCGCGATTTGAACTCTCCGCTTTGGTATTTTACGCTGATTTTGTTCTATTATCTGGTCTTCCCCCTGTTCTTTAACAAAAAATTTCCTTGGCTTTCGGCGGCTGCCATTTACGCGGCCAGTTATTTCATTCTGCGCCAAAATATCGATTGCATCAGCTGGGTGGCGCCTTTTTACCGTTCGCACAATATGGCTTTTCCTCTTGGAATATTGGCCGGATGGGTGTTTTATGGGTCGCCTTTCCAATATAAAACGAACGGCTTTTATATCCGGTTAAAAAACGCGATGAGTCGGGCGGCGGATGCCCTTGGCCGGTCCAAAAAATATTTGTTGGGGGCGGGCCATTGCGTGTTGATAATATCGCTTATAGCGGCTGCATGCTATTTAGCCTATTATTTCAGCGGGGGAGAAGATACCATCAAAGGGCAAATGATAAACATCGTCACTATGTCGGCGGTCTTATGTTTGTTTTTGATCAAGAAAATAGAATTTAAATTATTGCAGATATTCGGCAAGTACTCTTACGAGATATACCTGCTCCATTGGCCGGTGCTTTACCGCTACGATCTTTTTTACAAATATCTTCCCTCCTGGCTGGCTACGGTTTTCTATCTAATATTTTTTGTTGGGATCGCTTTGGCTTTGAAAAAAATTTCAGAAGCAATTTTGACCGGGATCGATAAAATGACGCATTCCAGGCCGTAGAGGGAAGATCGGATCAAGCCCGATAGCAGGACGGGCGGGGCGGTTTGCTGGGAGGAGCTTATATCATCGAAGTCCACCAAGAAAGATCCGACGGCTTGATCTGGCGCAAAGGCCAGATCCCTCCGCCATTGACCAGTTTCAGAAATTGAAAAAGAGAAAACGGCTCGATAAATTTCATTTTTTGTTTTATGGGATCGCAGAAACCGTAATCTTGACGGGGTCTGTTCAGCTTGTTTTGAGAAGAGATATAATCTATTATGAATTATATGAAAAAATTTGATAAAATATTCAGCCGCGGGGGAGATGATCCCAGAAGAGAATTCAGAAAAAGAGACCAGAGAGACGGCCGCAGAGACGGCGGATTCGGGGGCGGAGACAGGGAAAGGCCGCAGATGCATGAAGCGATTTGCAGCGATTGCGGCAGAAGGTGCGAAGTTCCGTTCAAACCGTCCAACGACCGTCCGATCTATTGCAGCCAATGTTTTCCAAACCACGGCGGGGGCTCAAGCTCCGACAGGCCGCAGAGAAGGGAGTATGGCAGATCGGACAGGCCGAGCTTTCAGGACAGGCAAGACAGGAAAATGTACGATGCGGTATGCGGAAAATGCGGCGCAAAGTTTCAGCTTCCTTTCAGCCCGAGAGGCGACAAGCCTGTTTATTGCAATCAATGTTTCAGCAAGCCTGCCGGCAGCAGCTTCGGGGGCGGTAGCATTGGCGGCAATAGCAGCAGTTATCCGCAATACAAGGAGCAGTTCGAAATGCTGAACGCCAAGCTTGATAGAATATTGAAAGCTTTGATTCCGGTTGCCGCGGAAGAAAAAACGAAAGAGAAAAAAGAAGAGATCAAGAAGGAGGCGGCGGCATCCGAAACAAAAGAAAAAACAGACAGTCCCAAAAAGGCTGTAAAAAAAGAAAAGAAAGCCGCTGTCAAAAAACCTGCCGATAAAAAAAAGAAGGCGAAGAAATAAAGGAACAAAGAAGTGAAAGCCGATCGTCATGATCGGCTTTTGGTTGTTTTTAAGCTGATACAATGATATGCTTTCCGTATAATAACTGTCGATAAGGTTATGGCAAAAGGAAACAATTCCAGAAAAAAGGAAACAAAAAAGCCGAAGAAAGCCAAGAAATAAAAGTCTGGCCATTTGAGATCGGTTTGATGGATGCCGAAAATAAGAGCATCTAATTTTTTGGCATTTGTTTATTATAGAATGAATATAAAAATAGAATCAGCTCAATTCGCGAAAGGAGTGCGCGGCACCGATCCAATATTCGATGATGGCATTCCTCAAGTCGCCTTTATCGGGCGTTCGAACGTGGGGAAGTCCAGCGTCATCAACTCTTTGGTTGGCAGCAAAGATCTGGCCAAGACAAGTTCTTTCCCCGGGCGCACCCAAAAACTGAATTTCTTTTTGATAAACAAGTCTTTGTATTTTGTCGATTTGCCCGGTTATGGTTACGCCAATGTCCCGGGAAAGCTGAGAGAGAGCATCAGGGCCATGGTGAACTGGTATTTTTTTGTTTCCGAGTATAAACAGAGAAAAGTGGTCTTAATAATTGATGCCAAGGTCGGACCGACCAAAAACGACATGGAGATCATTCGCGCCATGGATGAGTACAAAAAAGATATCATTATTATAGCGAATAAAATAGACAAGATGGGAAAAATGGAGTGCGAGGCTCAACTTAAAATAATAGGGGAGTCTATGGGAGGTCATAAGGTTTTTCCTTGTTCAGCCAAAAAGAAGATCGGGATAAGAGAAGTGCTGGAAGAGATATTATAGCGGATAGAGGACGACTGTTTTGTTCTAAGGAACAGAGAGTCAAAGATATTTTTATGAAAACGGGAGCGGTCCCGTTTTTTGTTGGGAAAATTATGCCAGCTGTTTTTTTGGATTCAGACGCTTTTTAAGATGAACGGCTTTAAATATGGTGTTTTTCGCATTAAAATGCTAAACAATATATAAAACAAAAGAATAACAAGCCTAAATTTTAAAAGAAATGACTTTGCCGGCCAAAAACAGCAATCCGCAAAAAGGAATGAGAGATCTGACGCCAGAGAAGGTGGAGTTGAGGAATTTCGTTTCGAACACCATCTTGGGCGTTTACAAAAAATACGGATTTTCCCAGATCGAAACTCCTTGTGTTGAAGATATAAATTTATTGTCCGACGGAGAAGGAGGGGAAAACGAGAAAATGCTTTTTAAAATATTAAAAAGAGGGGAAAAGCTCGATCTGAGCGGAACCCCGACCGAAAATTCTTTGGTTGATATGGGATTGAGATACGATCTGACGGTTCCTCTTTGCAGATTCTACGCGAACAACAGGTCCAAGCTTCCGCGAAATTTCAAAGTGATCCAGACGGGAAGCGTTTGGAGAGCGGAAAACAACCAGAAAGGGCGCTATCGCCAATTTACGCAATGCGATATCGATATCATCGGGATCCAAAATCCTGTCGCGGAGATCGAGTTGATACTCGCGACATCTGAAGCGCTGATCAAGCTGGGTTTTAAAAATTTCAAGGTCAGGATAAACGACCGCAGGATATTGGAGGCTCTCGCCGCTTTTTGCGGATTTGAAAAAGATTCGTACGGAAAAGTATTCATCATTTTCGACAAGCTTGATAAGATCGGTTTGGACGGAGTGGAAAAAGAGCTTAAAGAATCAGGTTTTTCGCAAAGTTCGACCGGCAAGTTCATCGATATCGTCAGGCAGGCAACAGAGAAAAATATCACGGTCGAAAGCGTCAGGCAACTGTTGCCGGACATCGGCGAAAAAGTTTTAGCAGATTTGGATTTTGTCATATCCGCGATCGAAAAGAGAGCGAACTCCGAATATTCGATCGGACTGGATATTTCGCTGGTCAGAGGAATGGGATATTACACGGGACAGATATTCGAGATAGGAGTGGAAGGATACGGATCATCGGTGGCGGGAGGGGGGAGATACGACAAGATGATAGGCAAATTTTTGGAAAGGGACGAGAACGTTCCTGCCTGCGGTTTTTCTATCGGATTTGAAAGGGTGGTGTCGATCCTCGAAGAGCAGGGATTTAAAATTCCAAGATCAGAAAAAAAGATCGCGTTGCTTTACCCGGCGGAAATAGTTTTTTTTGATGTCTTGCTTTCCAAAGCGCAGGAGCTAAGGGGGGAAGGCAATATTGTTTCCATCGAAGCGAAGAGCAAAAATCTTAGGCAGCAGCTTGATAAGTTGGCGGAACAAGGATTCAGCTCGTTCGCTATATTTGAGGAGGGGCGGCCTTTCGAGATAAAACCGTTGAACGAGGAAGCGGGAAGATAGCTGAAATATTTTCCTTTATCGTTATTTTCTGTTACACTCATAAAATAATAAAGTAATCAAAAAATATATATGGCAAAAAGAGCTGGAATGGCGATAGGCAAACATAAATCAAAGACCCATAAAACCAAAAAACGCTTGGCGGCGAAGAAGGTAATGCTGGAAGCAAGGAAAGCCAAGAAAGGCGAATAAGGGAAGGGAATGCCCCGGATAATGCCCCTGGTATTGTCGGCGACGCGCCTTCTATCCGCGATGATCGGCATCGGAAATTGCATATTATATTACAGTATGAAAAACGTCTTGCTTTAAGGCGTTTTTTGTTTTTATGGCGCCCAGAAAGCGATATTCTGTTTGGAAGTTATTATTTTGCGGAGATTTTGTCCGGCAGGCGGGATATCGCGAATCCACCGTCGTTTAGGAACGGCATCTTGACTGATTAATTTTTAGGTGTTAATATCTTCTTCAGTAAGATAGTTTCTTAATAAAAATTTAGTCGAGTTTATTGAGGAGCTAAGCTTTAGGGTAAAACCTTAGAACATTAATCAAATTAAATTAACTTTACAATGGAAGGAACAATTAAAACTCTCACAGAAAAAGGCTTCGGATTCATTACCGTTGACGGTGAACAAAAAGATTTATTCTTTCACAGCAACGAACTCAAAGACGTAAGCTATGAGGAATTGAAGATCGGAGACAGAGTATCTTTCGAGAAAGCTGATTCCCCGAAAGGACCAAACGCGGTAAAAGTATCCCGCATCTAAGATATAAATTAATATCTGCAAAAAAGCTCCCGCTAGGGAGCTTTTTGTTTGTGCCGCGAACGCGTTTTGCGAGCCGTTTAATTATGGTTGTAGACCGCTGTGCCGGGATTGGAGGCGCCGGAGAAAACGCTTCCTTTTCCTTCCGGGATGAGCGGTTTGGTGCCGTCGAAAACGAATTTGGCGTCTCCTTGCGTCATATTGGTGCAACCCGCGCTTTGATCCGTTCCGAATCGATCGTGCCAATAGGTGCCGTGAATGGCATAATCAGCGTTATAATACATCACCCAGGGAATGTTCTTCAGGTCGTAAACATATGAATGCAAAGGCGGTCCGCCTCTCATTTCCGCTTTTAAAAGTTTGTACCATACGTTGAAAGTTCCCGTTTGGGTCGAGTTTCCCTCCCGTCCGGGAGAGACGTACGTGGCCAGCAATGGCTTATTATCAAATGTAAAGAGAGTGAGTATTTTCTTTGTCAGATCGACATCGATCCAATTGTCTCCGGAGGAAACTTGCGCCGGACGTTGCGGATCGGCGGGAGGCTGCGGCTGGGCGATAGGGGAAACATATTCGGAGAATACATATCCGCCCGGATATTTCCCGCCGTCGATTTGGTACCAAAGACCGTTGGAATATTGGCCGTCAGCGCTCGGCAATGCTTGGCCGTAAACTTCTTTCAGGATTTTTACATTATTTATCGATGACAGCGTGCCCAGTTTATCCGAGTTGTTGTCCGGACCTTTGCGAACGGATATTCCGTCGGCGGTTATGCGCCCCCACCACCCCAGGAATTTGAAACGGTCGGAGCCGAGGATCGCTTGCGAAGGTATTTGGCCTTCGAAGGTCCAGGCGGCAACTGCAGTGCGCTGTTGTTCGTCGCTGGCGATCGCTTTAATGGAATATTCTTTGTCTTTTTCTATCAGGTAAGGAAATTGCACCAGATTATCGTTTGGTCCGGATATCGCAGAAGTAAAGTTCTGTTCGCTGCCGTTAACGTATATTTTCAATTGTGCCAGCGGGCTGAAGGCAACAACGTGGAAGCTGATCGTGCGCAAAGAGGGAAAGGCCGCCGAGTCCGGGGCTGGCAGCTGGTTCGTTACCTTTGGGAACTGTCCGTTGCCGGCGGGAAGGGTAATAACAGCGGCCGTACCGTTGATTTTTATGCCGGCGGGCAAGTAAGCGCCTTGGCGGGAGATGGTTACAACCAGATCATTGTTTGATATAGCGGAATCTATCCGGCCGATCAGAGGGCACTTTATGACTTGATCATAAGAAAACTGTCCGTTCAAGCTGCCGACATTTTTAAAATTTATCGTGGTTATCGCAGTCTCCGGGTTTTCATTCATTGAAAATTCCGGTAAAACGGATGGCAAATTCCCTGATGCGGCAAAGTCGAATTTTATCTGTTCGTCCGCCCCCGCGGGACAGTCCAGAGATGACGAGGTCGCCTGATAGGAATCGGCGAATGCCGGCAGCGATGCCAGAGATCTGAAACTGTAACGCTGCGCTGCAAAAAAACCGGTTGCACCAAGTGCTATCAAGGCCAGAAGAAAGATCGCATATTTTATAATTTTGTTTTTATCGGTCGGATATCGCATATCCATTAACTCTAGCAGAAGTTGAAGAAGTCTCCAAAACGAAGGCGATTTTTCATTCGCGTCTACTAAATAGGTGGCAGGTCATCTTTTCCGTTTTTTGTTTATGGCGGAGATCGTTCCTCTGAAATTGATTTATAATTTGGAAAGGGGTAAATTTAGGAAAAGCGTTATCAAGCTATGGTTAAAAAAACAGAGCAAGAAATTAAAAAAGGAGAGATCATCATTTACAAGTCCAAAAACGGGCCTCGTTTGGATGTGCGCCTGGAAAAAGATACTGTTTGGCTCGACGCTCATCTGATCGCCAAGCTTTTCGGCGTAAACCGTCCGGCAATCGTTAAGCATATAAATAATATTTATAAGACCGCCGAGTTGGATAAGAAATCGACATGTTCTATTTTGGAACAGGTTGCCGCTGATGGAAAAATCAGAAAAATGAACCTATACGATTTAGATATGATAGTCTCGGTGGGATACCGGGTAAATTCAAAACAGGCAACGCAATTCAGGATATGGGCAACCAAAACATTGAAACAACATCTGCTGAAAGGATATACGATCAATGAGCAGAGGATGTTGCAAACGCAAAATAAATTTAATGAATTGCAGGAGGCTATTTCTTTTTTGCGGGAAAAATCAAAGTATGAGCTGCTTGCCGGTCAGGAGCAAGAGATACTGAACCTGCTCGCCGATTATTCAAAAACATTCACCCTGCTTGAGCAATATGATAAAGAGAAGTTGGCCTTATCCAAGAAAGGAAAAGGAAAGTTTGTTTTGGAGTACGAAAAGGCAAGAGAAATAATAAATGAAATTAAAAAAGAATTGGCTGCTAAGGAAGAAGCCAGCGATCTGTTCGGACAGGAGAACAGCGACAAATTGAGAGGAATTTTGGGTAATATCTACCAGACGTTCGGCGGGGAGGAGCTTTATCCGTCGCTGGAAGAAAAAGCCGCCCATCTTTTGTATTTTATTATTAAAGACCATCCGTTCATAGACGGGAACAAGCGCACCGGCTCATTTTTGTTTATCTATTTTTTGGATAAAAACGGCTATCTTTTCAAAAGCAGTTGTGAGAGGAAGATCAACGACAATGCTTTGACAGTTCTATCGCTTTTGGTCGCGGTAAGCGACCGCCAAGAGAAAGACAAGATGATCAAGATCATAACAAATTTATTGATCGGGTAATCAGGCGGCAAATATGAACAAAAAAATATTATTGGTTTTATTCGTTGTGATTTTCGCCGTTGCGGCGGGTGCCGCCGCGTATTTTTATTTTCAGGGGCAGCCGCCCGCTGCGGAAAAGATAGGGGAAGCGGCAGGAGAAAAAACGCAGCAGCAGCTTGATAACCCTGCGACGCAAAGCACTGTTGCGGAACAGCTCCAAGAGTGCCTGCCCAAGAGCGATATGGCGAGCAAGGAGCGGTGCGATTCGCTGATAAAGCAGATCGTTGACTTCGATTCGTGCGTAGCGGCCGGGTTTCCGGCAGATGGATCATATCCGTCCCGATGCGCCGCTCCGGACGGCAGGAGTTTCGTTCAAAAAGGCGGCGAAGAGCCGCAAAGAGAGCAAAAATACGCCATTTTCAAAACTGATAATTTTGAAATAAAATATCCCGATTGGCCGAATATCGATCAGGGAGGAGCGCCGGACAGCAAAATAAAAATCGCCGTGGCCAGCGGGGGATGCAATTTGGTCATCAAGGAAGATGCTCTTCCCGAAAATGTTACGCTCGAAGACCATGTCGAAAAAGTTATCGGCGATCTGGGAGGAGCCGTTAAGATCAGCCAAAAAATATTCCAAACAAACACCGCTTATCTTGACGGGGAGATGACCGTCGGGGGCGCGGCGCTAAGGAACGTTTCTTACAGCTATCTGGCTAAAAATAATATTTTTTACGGAATAGCTTTCGTCGCCGAGAAAAATAATTTCGATAAAGTTTGCCAGCCGTTCATCAAAGAAGCGGCGGAAAGCGCCCTGGTCAAATGAGCGGCCGCCGGCCGGTTTGGCCATGGCGGGATTTTTAAGATCAGCGTTAATTTTAAGAAATATATCCATGAAAGGAACTTTTTCCAAAGACATCGAAAAGAAAGCATACAAATATATCGATCTTTTGAACAATACTTATGCCAAACTTCATCAAAAATATGAAGATCTTTTTTGGACTTCGTATATGGGGGATCATTCTGCCGACAAAGATATGAACAAAGCGCTTTTGGAGAGAGATTCTTTTGGCGCCAGCACCGTTCATGCCGAGAAGTTGAAATCTTTTCTTCCTCGCGTAGGTCCGGCCGCCAAAGCTCGGATAAATGCATGGCTGGCTTTTTTTGACTGTTATCAAGAACCGCTCGAGGTCAAACCGCTTAAAGAGAAAATGAATGCTCTGGAAGCGAAGATCCACGATAAGGTGGCGGCCAGAAAAGAGGGGTACACGGACCCCGAAACAAAATCTTTTACAGCCGTTTCTTATTTGAAAATGCGCGGGATGATGGCGACCCACAATGATGAAAAAATAAGGAAAGCTTGCTTCGACGCATGCCAATCTTTTGCTTTGGGCTGTCTTGACGAATATGTCGAAATGATCGCTCTGCGCAATGAGTACGCGCGCGCCCTCGGGTATAGTGATTTTTACGATTATAAAGTGCGGACGGGGGATAAAATGTCCAAGAAGGAGCTTTTTTCCATTTTTAATACGATACATGATAAAACAAAATTTTCGAGGAACGAAATAAAGAAGCTGGAGAAAAAAATGCCTGGGCTTAGAAAACCTTGGAATTTTGATTATATGATGGCCGGTGATTTTATCAAGGAAGAAGACCAGTATTTGCAATTCGAAGATGCGTTGCCCCGCTGGGGAGCTTCGTTCGCGGCGCTCGGTATCGATTATCGGAACGGGTCTATCGCTCTTGATATGCTGGACCGCGCGGGAAAATACAATAACGGTTTTTGCCATTGGCCCAAAATAGTGCAATTCAAGAACGGTAAAAGGATCCCCGGAAGCAGCAACTTCACTTGCAATGTCGTTCCCGGACAGCCTGGGTCGGGAGAAGAAGGTTATCTGACCCTTTTCCACGAGGGAGGGCATGCGGCCCATATTTTGAATACCGAACAGCGAGACGCGTGCATGAACACGGAATATCCTCCCGCGACCGCGGCATGGACGGAGACGCAGAGCATGTTTTTGGATAGCATATTTAGCAGCATCGAATGGAAAACCCGTTATGCGAAAAATTCCAAGGGAGAATCTTATCCTTTCGATCTGTTCAGGAGGAAAGCGGAAAAATTGCATTTTTTGGAGCCGCTTTTTCTTGACAGCATCATTATGATCTCAACTTTTGAGAAGGAAATATACGAGACGAGAGACCTGACAAAAGAGAAGGTTCTTTCTCTGGCCAAGAAAAATTATAGGAGATACTCGGTGGCTTCGGAAGATTCTTTATGGATACTTAATGTCAATCACATTTATCATTTCCAAGGTTCGGCGGAATATCACGGCTATGGCCTGGCCTTCCTTGCCGTCTGCCAATGGCGGGAATATTTTTATAAAAAATACGGATATATCGTTGACAACCCAAATGTCGGCAAAGAGATGGAAAAGGTGTGGCGGTTGGGGGCATCAAGATCGTTCAATGAATTTGTTATGGCGGCGACCGGCAAGAAGTTATCGGCGGAAGCGTTTTTGAAGGAAGCGACCTCGTCGATCGATGCCATATTGAGGCGCGCGAAGCGGCGCATCAATCGTTTGAAAACCGTTCCTGCGAGAAAGGGGAAGATCGGCCTTAACGCGAAGATATCCGTCGTGCACGGGAAAAAGGCCATTGCGACGAATAAAAAAAGTTTTGAAGATATGGCGGAAAAATACAGGTTATGGATCAAGACTCTCGCCGATTAACATTAATGAATATCTATTTGAACCCGCCGGATATACGGCGGGTTTTTATTGCGGCCGGATAATTTGCGGTTTTGCCGCCGGGATGATCCGTTTTTATTTTTTTGTCCGGGCCTGTCCCGCCTTCAAGGTTGTTTTTATTCAGTATTTAGTATTTAATATTCAGTAATGGCTAAAAATGACAAGAACGCAATTGAATTGGAACTTTTGGCTCCGGCTAAAGATCTGTACACCGCAAGGCTGGCTGTTTTGGCCGGAGCGGACGCGGTTTATATCGGAGGGCCGCAATTCGGCGCCAGATCGGCCGCCGGTAACTCTTGGGAAGACATAGAAGAGCTTGTTAAATTCGCCCACCAATATTACGTCAAAATATATCTTCCCATAAACACTATTTTTTTCGACGAAGAAACTCCTGCCGTGAAAGAAATGATATGGAAAGCGTACGATATGGGAGTTGACGCGATCATCATTCAGGATATGGGCATAATGGAAATGGACCTGCCGCCCATTCAGATCTTCGCGAGCACCCAGGCTCATAATTATGACCCCGAACAAGCGCAGTTCTTGGGGAAAGCCGGTTTTCAGAGGGTGATCTTGGCCAGAGAATGCGGCCTTGAGCAGATGAAAGAGATCAGAAAGAAAACCAAAGTTGATCTGGAAGTTTTTGTGCACGGGGCCATTTGCGTTTCTTTCTCGGGAAGATGCTATCTAAGCCAGGCTCTGTGCCAGAGAAGCGCCAACAGGGGAAAATGCATACAGGCTTGCCGGTTGCCATTTTCGCTTGTCGATTCCGACGGAAAAGAATTGGCGAAAGACAAGTTCCTTTTATCACTAAAAGATTTTAATCTTTCGGCTTCCCTCGGAGAATTGATCGAGGCGGGCATTACTTCTTTTAAGATCGAGGGGCGGTTGAAAAGCGATATTTACGTTAGCAATGTTGTGGCGAAATACCGCCAGGAATTGGACAAGATCATCGCGGCCGGCGGCGGGAAATACAAGAGGCCGTCTTCGGGAGCCACCAAGTTGAGCTTTGAGCCGGATCTGGAGAGAACGTTCAACAGGGGATTCACGACTCATTTTTTATACGGCAGGCAAAAAGATATCGTTTCTCCGGACAGCCAGAAATCTTTGGGTAAATTCATAGGCAAAGTGAAGGAGGTCGGGAGGGAATATTTTATCCTTGATCGCGAGAACGATCTGAGGAACGGAGACGGTCTGTGCTGGTTCGAAGAAAAAAAAGAATTGGTAGGCACGAACATAAATCTGGTCGAGAACGGCAGGATATATCCCAACAAATGGCTTTCGCTCCATCCGGGAATGGATATTTACAGGAATTTGGACGTAGCCTTCGGGAAGAAAGTTTTGGACGGGACCCGGCGTTGCGTGGCGGCGGATTTTTTCGTCAATGAAACAAAAAAAGGTTTTGGCGTCAGCGCCAGGGACGAGGATGGAAATTCCGCGGAAATGGAATTTATTTTTGAAAAGAAATTGGCCCAGAAGCCGGAGCTTGTCGAAAGCAGCTGGAAAAAACAGTTTTCCAAATTGGGAGACACTGTGTTTTGCGCGAGAGATTTTTCTTTTGATCTTGGCAAGCCTTATTTTGTTCCTTTGTCGGTTTTGAACGATTGGAGAAGGGAGCTTATTTCAATGCTTTTCGAGGCAAGAATGAAAAATTATCCCCGCATCACAATATCTGATCGCGCAAAGACAGATGAGCCGTATCCCTGGAAAGAGCTTGATTATTCGTTCAATGTCTCCAACGGTTTGGCGAAGAAATTTTATCAAAGGCACGGAGCCAAAGTTTTGGAAAATTCTTTTGAACAGCAAAAGGACGTCAAGGGGAAAAAACTTATGACCGCCAGGCACTGTTTGCGATATTTCTTGGGGGCTTGTCCGAAAAATTTTGAATCGGGAAAGCCGCAGTTCAAGGAACCCCTGTTTTTGGTCTATGACAGAAAGAAATTCCGTCTGAATTTCGACTGCGCCAAATGCGTTATGGAGGTTTGGAACGAGGAATAAGGTAAATTAAAATTAACGGGATAATACCAACGCTATCGTTTTTCAACGCTATGAAAATCCTTATCATAGAAGATGAAGAAAATTTGGCAAAAATGCTTCAGCTGAGCCTTGCCAAAGAAGGATACGCGGCCGATTACGTGCTTGACGGCGAGCAGGGCCAGAAAAGGATAGAGATGCATTCCCAAGATTATGATCTGGTGATCTGCGATTTTATGCTGCCAAAAAAAAGCGGCTTGGAGGTTTGCGAGAACGTGCGCCGTGCAAAAATAATGCTGCCGATACTTATTCTGACCGCCCGGGGCAGTATTGAAGACAAGGTGGCGCTTTTGGATGCCGGAGCCGACGATTACATCGTTAAGCCGTTCCAGCCCAAAGAACTGCTGGCCCGTATTCGCGCTCTTACGCGCCGGCCGCAAACGATGCTGCCCGTGGAGTTGAAAGCCGGAGATCTGGTTTTAAATCCCGCGACAATGGAGGCTGCCTATAGCGGCAGAGAGATGAAGCTTACTCTTAAGGAATTCAGGCTTTTAGAATATTTTATGCGCCACCCCAATCAGATAATGACGCGCGAGAATATTATCGATAATATTTGGGATTTTAATTTCGACTCGATGAGCAATATCGTGGACGTCTACATCAATCGTTTGCGCTTTAAGCTGGAGAAACAAAAAAGAAAAAAAATATTGGAGACCGTGCGCGGTTTGGGCTACCGTTTTGTGGCGGCCGAAGCATCCCTGTTTTTATTGTGGCCAGGTCTTTAATCTTATTTTAATCTTGGTTAGCTATAATGATCAGGCTATAAAAATTTTAGATTTGTTTCTTAAAGATAGGCAGCAGCAAATATGTCCCAAGAACAAGAATTTTATTTGACCAAAGAGGGTCTGGCTAAAGTGAAAAAGGAATTCGAGAGCCTTAAAGAGGCCAGGGAAGCCAAAACTCATGGAGATATGCCCAGAGTGGCCCAATCCGAAGACGTTGATCTTGAATACTTGTCTTTTAAAGAAGATATGGAGCTTTTGGACAGAAGGCTTGTGGAGCTTGATACGATCTTGAAGAACTATAAGATAATAAAGCCCCCGAAAAAGGACCTGGATGTCATCTCTTTGGGCGCCGATGTCCTTTTGCGGGACAGTTCCGGCAACAAAGTGAATTTTAAAATAGTCGGAACCATGGAAGCCGATCCTTTTGAGGGCAAGATCTCCAACGAATCGCCGGTCGGCAAAGCGCTTTTGGGGCGCAAAGCCGGAGAGTCGGTGTCCGTCAACAACCCTTCCGGTCCGGCTTACAGGGTTTTAAAGGTGCAATATGGAGAGTCATAGCTCTTATGTTTTTTCATTTTGACAATAGCACTCAAAAATGTTATATTTGTAGTGCTAATTTTATTTATTAAAAAATAATAATTACGCCGCGGGCGTTTTTTTGTTTGAGGGCGCCGGCCCGGCGGAATATTTTATTTTTAAAAACAATCTATGGAGATCAGAAATATCGCTATCATCGCGCACGTTGACCACGGAAAAACCAGTTTGACCGATGCTTTGCTGCGCCAGGCCGGAGTGGGCGGAGAAGGAGTAAGCATGGATATGAACGATCTGGAAAGAGAGCGCGGGATCACCATTTATTCCAAAAACGCGTCCATCGCTTATAAAGACACGAAAATAAATTTGGTGGATACTCCCGGACACGCCGATTTTAGTTCGGAAGTGGAGCGCGTTTTGAGATCCATCGATTCGGTCCTTTTGCTTGTCGATGCCGCGGACGGACCGATGCCCCAAACCAGATTCGTGCTGAAGAAAGCTTTACAGCTCGGATTGAAACCGATAGTGGTCATCAATAAAATAGACAAGCCCGCCGCCAGGCCCGATTGGGTGCAGGACGAGATATTCGCCTTGTTCATGGACTTGGGAGCCAATAACGAGCAGATCGATTTTCCCGTCGTTTATACCATCGCCAAAAACGGCATAGCCAAACTTAATTTAAGCGACGAATCGAACGATCTCAGCCCGTTGCTGGATACCGTCCTGAAGAAAGTTCCGGCCGCTTCTTCGGATGAGCTGAACAAAAAACCTTTTAAGTTCCAATCTTTCAACCTCGGCTATGACGATTTTTTGGGCAGACTGGCCATAGGCAGGATATATCACGGGACCATAAAACCGGAAACGAATGTTTTTGTGAAAACGCAGCTGTCGCCGGATCCCAAGCTCGGGAAAATCATCAAGATATTCAGCTTCCGCGGTTTGGAAAGGCAGGAGGTGAGCGAAGCGCAAGCGGGAGATATCGTTATGATCGCCGGACTGACCGATATCGATATCGGCCAGACGGTTTGCGCCGACCCGGCCGAAGAAGCTTTGACCGCGATCAACGTTGATGAGCCTACCATTTCGCTGAACCTTTTTGTGAACAGTTCTCCGCTTTCGGGCAGAGACGGAAAATTTTTCACTTCCCGCCAGATAAAAGACAGGCTCAAGAAAGAGCTGGAGATCAACGTAGGATTGAAAATAGATTTTTCTTCAAATGAAGATTTTAAAATTTTTGGAAGGGGAGAGCTTCATCTGGCTATCTTGCTGGAGAATATGAGGCGTGAAGGTTTTGAGATGCAGGTTTCCCAGCCGCACGTAGTCTTTAAGGAAAAAGACGGGGTGAAACTCGAACCGTTCGAAGAAGTGACCGTGGATGTGCCAACCGAAATGATGGGCGGCGTTATAGAGAAAATGGCCAGAAGAAAAGGGCTGGCAACGGATATCAAAACGGAAGAGACCCACACCAAGATCCTTTTTGAAATACCGACCAGAGGATTCCTCGGATACAGGGGGGAGTTCGTTGTCGATACTCGCGGCGAAGGCACGATCTGCAGCCAGTTCATCGGTTTTCGTCCGCATATCGGAGAAATAGAACATCATACCGTAGGATCGATGGTGTCCATGGCGACCGGCAAGGCTTTGACCTATGCTCTCGGCGGCATTCAGGAAAGAGGCACTTTATATATCGGCCCGAGCGAAGATATCTACGAAGGAATGGTTGTGGGCAATGTTACCAGAGGCAACGATCTGCTGGTCAACCCGACCAAAGGAAAAGTGCTCACTCACGTGAGATCGAAAGGTGCCGATGAAGCTATAATTCTTGCTCCCCGCATCAACCTTACTCTGGAAAAAGGGCTGGAGGTGATGAATGAGGACGAGTATCTGGAAATAACCCCCAAGATCGTAAGATTGAGAAAAAAGATATTGATCGAAGTGGATCGCATCCGCGCCAGAAGGGTAGAAAATCAGAATAATCCTCAATAGTTTTCCACAAGCCGCCCCGTATATCACGGGGCGGCTTTTTGATATGATGTAAAGAAAGCAAGAGGTTCTCAAGAACTTTTTGGAATTTTTTGGGGAAAGATCCAAATAAAATTAATTCGTAATAATTTTTAAGTAGATCAAAGAAATATGTGGATGGGAATTTTTTGGGGGATCGTGGCATGGTTGATCGTCCGTTTTGTTTTGACGGGTTTTTACGTGGTAGAGCAGAACGAGCGGGCGGTAAAAACAGTTTTCGGCCGGGCCCAGCGTTTGGGCGAAGCCAGCACTCTCGATAATCCCGATTTTTTAAATTCGCTCAGCGAAGATGAGCGCGACAGGTATAATTTCCCGCAGCTTAAGGTGGTAAAACCCGGAGGGCCTTATTTTAAATTTCCTTGGGAAGAGGTTTACAAGGTTTCCGTTGCCACGAATTTATTAAGCATAGCTTATGACCCGGAAAATCCTTACGTGAACAATCAAAATACCGTTTTGGAAGCGGTCACGAAAGACCAGCTCAATATCAATTTGAAAGGACAAATGCGTTATGCCGTTTCCGAACGCAATCTTTACGCGTTTCTTTTCGGCATCCAGAATCCGATCGCCCATGTGATGGGTTATTTCATATCCATACTTCGCGAACGCATCGCCAATTTTGAAGCTCCCAAGAAAGACAGTTCCGACCCGGTTTCGATCTCAACTTCGCTGCCCGGAGTTTATGGAATTTCGATAAATGATCTGAGAAAGAATCTCGGCGAATTGAACCGGCATATGGAAGAAGAGTGCAAATCTTCCGCCGCCCGTTACGGGATCACTCTTGATGCCGCTCTTATCACCGATATCGAGCCGCCGCAGGAGGTGGAATCGGCTCTCGCGGCCATCAATACGGCGCATAACCAGGTTTCTTCGGAAATAAGCTTGGCGCAAGCCGGAGCCGATCAGAGGATAGTGCAGTCGAGGAAAGCGGTAGAGATCGAAACTCTTAAAGCGCAAGCGGAAGTCCAGCTTTTGGACCAGCTCGCGGCGCAATTGAGCGCGATAAAGGCCGGAGACAAGAAAACCCTATCCGTTTATCTCCGCAACGTGCGGCTTGCTTTGTTGTCGAAAGCCAAGAAGATCATTTTAGAAGTAAAGAAATAAGCTATATGGAAATACCAACAATCATCATAGCGATCGGAGTTTTCTCAACTCTTTTATTTGGAGAATTCATATTAAGGATATTGGGGACCGTATTCGGTTTTTATACGACCATTCGCGAGAAGGAAGCCCGGGTTTATGTTTTGTTCGGAGATATTGTAGGCGTGCTTGACCGGCCGGGCTTTCATTTTCTTTGGACGGAGCTTGGATGGAAAGCGTTTTTCGTGAATTGGCTGGGAAGATCGTACACCCGCAATTTGGGCCTTGACCAGGAATATTTAAGGAGCATTCCCGTCAATTCGGAAGAAGGGACTCCTATGGGCATCGGCGTGTGGTGCGAGATGTTCATCACCGATCCGGTGGCTCATATTTTTAAAAATGTCGATCCTCAGGGATCGCTTAGCGCCAATGTCAAAAATGCGACCATCAAGCATTTGAGCAATTTGCCTTTGCTTGAAATGTTGGTCAACCGCCATTCCATGAGCCAGTCCGTCAGAGAAGACGTTTCGGCGGAATCAAAACAGTGGGGATACAAACTGGGATCGGTTTACATCCGCAAGGTTCATTTTCGCGACGATGATATGGTTAAACAGATCGAAGGAAAAGTGGTGAACCGTTTGAGGCAGGTTACTTCGGCCATAAAGCAGGACGGACTGAACCAGGTCAATATAATCAAGAGCAAGGCCGAACAAGAAGCTTCGGTGGAATTTGCCAGAGCCGCGAGTATGCATCCCAAGATCGTAAGCGAAACCATTCAAAAAATATCAAAAGACCCCGAGATCCTCTCGACTATGTTCGATATTCTGGAATACCAAAGGATCACCGAAGGGGATAATTCTTTGACCCTGATACCGGAAGGATCAAAGAACGAAATATTGACCCAGCTGTTAGCCGCGGAAAAAGAACCCGGACTTTCTTAGGCCGATATTTTCCAGCCGCAGTATTTAAAAACTCCCCGCGCGGGGAGTTTTTAAACGCGAAATTATTTATTGGATATTTGCATCTGCGGACGGAGGGATGATATCCATCTCTTCGCATCGGTTTGCAAGCCTGGTTTTAAGAGTTTCGAGGGAATGGAGGGATACTTCTTCTATGGAGCGTTTTTTGTCGTAATAGGCGAAAGGATCGTCCAGGTCTCGAATAAGCATCAGCATATAGATGAGAATAAAAGACACAAAGAGCGTGAGAAAGAGGCTTTCGTAATAAGGATCCAGGCTTAGGAAGATCATTCCCGCCGCGAGCATAAAAGTAATGATCTCGGCGATCGCGTACGCCGCTTCCGAAAAATGGATTTCCCTGATGTAGTGTATTCTCAAGGCTGTTTTTCTGGCTTCCGATTGTTCGTGTTTTAATCTGCTCAGAAATGACGTTTGGCTATAGGGTTCCATCGCCAGAAATTGATCGGTGAATCCGGCTATCTTTTCCATAATCGTTTTCGTTCGAGCTTTTCTGTACAGCCAGTCGAGCGTTTGGTTCGTAAGATCCATACAATAAATAAATCCCGCTCTTCCGGCTTGCGCCCCTTTGCTTTTATAAATATAGGCGCATTCGTCGGCGATGGCTTCGATGCATGACGCCATTTCCGCGGGGAGTTTTTCTCCTTCTTTGAAATCGGCCAATACTCCGGAGATATTGAAGCTGATCAGAAAGATATTGGCCGAGATAAGGGCGGTAAAGATGGTGTTCAAGGAAAGGAATTCCAGACCGTAATAATGGGCGGCCATTTTCAAAGAGCCTATGACCAGAAGAATGGGTATGACTCGTATCGCGAGCTTAAATTTTGGTTGGAGCAGCGGAATCATAAAATTTAGAAAAATTTATAAATAAATTATAGCAATTCGGGTTAGGCAACACAACAAATGCTCGCTTGAGAGATCCGCCAACTGGCGGAGGCAAGACCCCTGCAAGCTACAAGCTAATTCCTACAAGCTCGCCAAGAGACGTCTTGATAAAATCAACCAGACATTATATATTGTTCCTAATAACCGGTTGGTAGGTCAAGCTATTTCGGCTTATCGACCGAGAATAGCTCTTTACCAATTTTTAAAAAATGAAAAAAATAATAGAAAAGCAAAAAGAGTATTTCTTCAGCGGAAAAACGAGGAGCATGGACTTTCGCGTTGAAAAGCTAAAAAAGCTCAAGGAGGTTTATCTTAAAAGAGAAAAAGACATTATCGAAGTCTTGAAAAAAGACTTGGGCAGGTCGCCCGTCGAATCTTATATGGCCGAGATAGGCGCCGTAGTGGAGGAAATAAACTACGCGATCAAAAACCTCCGTTCTTGGGCGAAGCCCCAAAAAGTGAAAACCCCCTTGATGAGCTTCCGAGGCAATAGCTACATATATCTTGAGCCTTACGGCGTTTCTTTGATCCTGGGGACTTGGAACTATCCGTTTTCGGTGACGTTTTGTCCCTTGATAGGTTCCATTGCCGCCGGCAACTGTTCCGTCGTCAAACCTTCGGAAGTTTCCAAAAACAGTTCCAAACTGATCGCGGAAATAATAAAAGAAGTTTTCGACGAAGAGTATGTCGCTGTCGTGGAAGGAGGACCGGAAACGGCGCAGGCTCTTTTGGACGAAAAATTCGATTATATTTTCCATACCGGAAGCGTTGCGGTCGGAAAGATCATTATGCAGGCCGCCAGCAGGAATTTGACTCCGCTGACATTGGAATTGGGAGGAAAAAATCCTTGTATTATTGGCAAGCAAGTGGATATGGAGACAGCCGCCAGAAGGATCGCTTGGGGAAAATACGTGAATGCCGGGCAGACTTGCATAGCTCCCGACCATATATTCGTTCCGAGGGGGATGAAGGAAGATCTGATCAGTAAGTTGAAGAGATGCCTCGAAGAATTTTATGGATCCGATCCCATCTCCAGCCCGGATTACGCGAGGATCGTGAACGAAGCGCATTTTGAGCGCCTTTCCAAGCTCTTAGGCAAAGGGAAAATAGTTGTTGGAGGCCAAACCGATAAGGAAAAACTTTATATCGCGCCGACAGTGATCAAGGGCGTCAGCTGGGAAGATCCGATAATGCAGGAAGAGATCTTCGGACCCATCCTTCCGATCATCGAATATGACGATCTGTCGGACGTTATCTTGGGGATAAACAGCCGGCCAAAACCGTTGGCCCTCTATTTTTTTTCCAAAGATAAAGAAGCTCAAGAAAGGATCGTTTCCCAAACTTCTTCGGGCGGAGTTTGCATCAACGCGACCCTTTTCCACAACCTCAACCGCAATTTGCCGTTCGGGGGAGTGGGAGAAAGCGGAATGGGCAGCTATCACGGAAGGGCTTCTTTTGACGCTTTTTCATATAAAAAGAGCGTTCTGAACAAGTCGTTCCGTCCGGAAATAAAAATGGTCTATCCTCCCTATGGCAACAAATTGGGATTGATAAGGAATATCTGGGGGATAATTTCCAACTTTTAGATCGTTTGGTTTACAATATCTTTTGCATCAGGTAATATGGACATTATTATGGATTCTAGTACTGCCAATAATTTAAATGCCTGGCAAAGAGATATTGATCCTTGGCGAAGCTCCGACTTCTGATATGCGCGGATACTATTATTTGGACAAAACCCTTGGAGCTTCGCTTCGAGGGTTTTATTTTTATCAAAATTAAGCAATATTAAGATATAAATTTTATGAAAAAAATAATACTTACGGGGGACAGGCCGACCGGAAAATTGCATCTCGGGCATTTTGTGGGATCGCTGTCGAACAGGATCAGGCTGCAAGACGATTATGACCAGTTCATAATGATCGCCGACGTGCAGGCGCTTACCGACAACGCGGATGATCCGTTGAAAGTGCGCAACAATATTATGGAGCTGGCGCTTGATTATATGGCCGCCGGCATAGACCCGAAAAGATCGACCATTTTCATCCAGTCGCTTATCCCGGAACTTGCGGAATTGACCGTTTATTTCTTGAATCTTGTGACTTTATCCAGATTGCAGCTGAACCCTACTATAAAGGACGAAATGAAACAGAAAGGCTATGGCAGTAACATCCCTGTCGGATTTTTGGTATATCCTATCAGCCAGGCCGCCGATATTTTGGGTTTCAAAGCCGATCTGGTCCCTGCCGGAGCGGACCAGCTGCCGATGATAGAACAAGCCAACGAGATCGCGGAAAAGTTTAACAGAATTTATGAACCGGTGTTCCCCAAAGTGACTCCGATGATGTCTGATTTTTCCAGATTGCTCGGGACCGATGGCCAGGCGAAAATGAGCAAGTCTTTGGGTAATGTAATCTACCTGTCCGACAGTTTTGAAAATATCAAAGAAAAAGTTATGTCCATGTACACGGACTCCGGCCATTTGAAGGTCAGCGATCCGGGAAAGGTGGAGGGCAATATGGTGTTCTATTATTTGGACGTTTTTGACAAAGACAGGGAAGGGCTTGAGGATTTGAAGAACAGATATCAGGAAGGCGGGGTCGGGGACGTTGAAGTCAAAAAAAGATTGATCGCGGTATTGGACGGCCTGCTCAAGCCGATTAGGGAGAAAAGAGAACTGTTGGCCCAAGATAAAGCCGGCGTGATGAAAATATTGGAAGAAGGTTCGGCCAAGGCAAGAGATATCGCCGCCAAAAATTTGAGGGAGGTCAAAAAAGCGATGAAAATAGATTATATCTAGGGATTGGAATCCATATCTTGGCAGGCGCCGGCCGCTTGTCCGCGGAGATATTTTTCCACAGGCGGCTTATATCCTTGGATGATCTTTGGGAGTAAAATAAAATAGTAATAAAATCTTGTAAAAAAGGCATCCCCATATGGACAAAAATTTAACCGAGGAACAAATAAATTCGATAATCGAGAATTCTGCGGTTGCCACTTTTGTGATCGATTCGGATCATAAAGTTCTTTATTGGAACAAGGCCTGCGAAATGCTTACCGGCACTGCCGCCAAAGAGATGGTCGGCACGACCGACCAGTGGAAGGCTTTTTACGACCATCAGCGTCCTTGCGTCGCGGATCTTATTATCGACAACAAATCCGCGGAGATGCACAAGCTTTACGAGGTCCAAACCGATTCGGAACTTGTCATAGGGGGCCAGCACGCCGAAGGATGGTACCCGAATTTGGGAGGCAAGCGCAAATATATCATTTTCGACGCCGCCCCGATCGTTGATAAAGAAGGCAATATTACGGGAGCCATTGAAACCTTGCAGGATGTCACGGCCAGCAAGGAGGCCGAGGAAATACTGCGCGAAAAGGAGGAGCGTTATCGTTCTTTTCTGCAAAATTTTCCGGGGGTCGCTTATTGGGGGAGGGTCGGATCATCGTCTATTTATTTTCATGGGGCCGTTGAAAAGATCACGGGTTACGCAGAAAAAGATTTTTCTTTGGGAGTGGTAAGCTGGGATAAAATTATCCATCCCGAAGATTCCAAATCGGCCGCGGAAGCCTTGGAGGGAATTCGCTCTCTTTCGAACCATTTGGCGGAGAGGGAATATCGCATCGTGCGCAAAGACGGGAAAGTACGCTGGGTCCACGAAATGATCCAATATTTTTATGACAACTCCGGCAATCCGGCCTGGCTTCAAAGCACTGTTTATGATGTCACCGAACGAAAAGAAGCGGAGACCCGTTGCAGCGCGATGGGCGTAAAATTATAGTTTCAAAATTAAATTTTTGCCGGCGTTCGCTGTTTGATCTTATTGTTTGTTTTCAGTTCTCAACAAAACAAAAAACGTCCGCCAATAATAATGGCGGACGTTTGGAAATATGATTAGGCTATAGAATTTTTAACGGTTCTTTTTTATCATCTATAAAATCGTAGAAGCATTTTGACCGATCGGTGGTCTTTAGAAATTCGATCTGTTTTTCTGTCACAGGCTCATTGTTCCAAATGCTTAGAGTATAATTCTCTTTTTGGACGAGCCTTTTCAGATCGACCCAAGACCCTGGCATCAAGCATGCTCTGACCGGGAAGGTCGCGATTTCGACGCTTTGGCATAAGGCCAGCATATCGTCGACATTTTTCGCGGTATAAGAATATTTTTCATCAGCTATCGTAGTCCAGCCTATGGATAATATTCCCCGGGGCAGATATTTTCGGCAGAGAGCGATGAACGCCGCAGCGTTAAAGCGCGCGCCTTGCATGCCGTTGCCCGGAAGAATATCGGCGTTCAGCAAAATCGGCCGGACCAAGCCGGCCGATCGGATCATTTTGAGGCAGTCGATCAATATCTCCGGGTCTTTGAAATCGAATTTCATCCCTTGCTTGGAAGATTTTAATTTTTCAAGTAATTGTTCAAACGAAAGATCGCTTTCGGTTTCCGGCTGATAAGTCGAAACGACTTTTCCGCCGGCGTCCAATTTTATGTCGCTTTTGGGATGCGCCAGGACTATTTCTCCGGTAACGGAAATTCCTATATCGCTTTCCAGCATCATTGTTTTTCCATCGTTCAAATATCGGTCCAATTTTTCCCGGCTGTTGACCGCGTGGGCCCAGGATATATCGCCGATACTTTTAACGTTTGATCCGGGGAATTCATTCCCGAAATAATTTAAGAATTTTTGCATAATTGATTATAATATTAGCAATACTTTCATCAGGTTCAAAATATTTTTAGAGGGAAAGAGCTTTCGCGCAGAGCGTATCTTTCTTGGCTAAAGTTTTTTACCTCGATAAATTATTATCATATGGACAAAGAAGAGATCATAGAGATCAAAGGCAAAGAAGACGGCCCGACAAGCATCATCCTTGCCGGGGTTCATGGGGATGAAACAGGCGGGATCAGAGCGCTGGAAAAAATGATCCCTTTGCTCAAAATAGAAAAGGGCAGAGTACTGGCCGGATACGGAAATCCGAAAGCCATCGAGCGGAACGTGCGTTTTACCGAAGCCAATTTGAACAGGATGTACAAGCCGGACGAATTCTTTTCGAAAAAAGAAAAGGAAAGCTACGAATACGGCCGGGCGCAATTTTTGAAAAAATATCTTGACCAGGCGGACGCTCTTCTCGACCTGCACGCAAGTTTCGTTCCCAAAAGCCGGGCATTCATTATCTGCGAAGCCAACGCCCATGACATCGTCAAGCATTTTCCGTTCGACCTTGTCGTGAGCGGATTCGACGCCGGCCAGCCCGGGGGAACGGATTATTATATGAATAAGATAGGGGGCATCGGAATATGCGTGGAGTGCGGCTATCTTGGCAACGCGCTTTCGGCGCAGACCGCGGAGCAAACCATTCTTGACTTTCTGGCCGCGCGCGGGCATATCAATGCCGACCTCAAAGTTTATCAGCAGTCGGCTATAAATATGACCAATTTGTATTTTACAAAGACCGATAATTTCAAGCTTGCGAAAGAATTCGAAGATTTCGAGAAGGTCTCGAAAGGCCAGCTTATCGGAACGGATGGCGGAGAGGAAGTGATATCTTTAAAGGACGGCATTATTTTGTTCGCGAGGGATATGAACGTGAAAGGGGAGGAATCGTTTTTTCTGGGCGAATATGTAAGCGAAAAATTTTTAAGTCCCAATTTTTAATTTTCCCTGCCTGCCGGCAGGGGAGTTTGGAAATTGAAAATTTTTGGCCGGAACTCAGATTTATTAAAACTGCACCGGCGATGCCGGTGCAGTTTTTGTTTGATATTAAATGGGGAGGGGGAGAGATCGAGTGTCATAATCACTCGATCTCTTGATATATTGAGGGCTGTTCTGCCCTCCATTTTTTGGATGATGCTAAACATCCTTGATCCGTTTATTGTCCTGAGCAGGATGTTATTCCGGCTTTGTTCGAGGAAGATGCGTTGGACCAATTCTTTCCCTATCCCTTTGCCTTGATATTCCGGCAATATCGCCACTTCATCAAGGTAGAAATAGGTTCCGTTTGTCAGCATATGCAAACCGGGTGCGTCCAAATATGCGTCAGTGCTCTGGTCGATGCAGATTTCGTATCCCCAGGCAAAACCGACGATCTCTCCTCCCGTTTGAACGGTCAGGCAGATCGAATTCGGTTTGGCCATTTCGCGGCAGAGATCGGAAATGATCTGCTCCGCGGGCCAGTACTCGGCCAGGGGAAGCGACTTTCCATCTTGAGCGCATGACGGGCAATTTCCCTCCGGATATGACAGAGGCAAAACCGTACCGCACTCGGTGCATTTCCAACCTTCGTTCCACGGATCGCCTCCGAATGTTTTTTGATAAACGGAAGCGATAAGTTTAGCTATGTCCGATCTGGTCGGATCCATCCTTTCTATTTCCATTTTTCATCACCTTCTCCTTTTTCCTTATTAAGATATTAAGAACTGGAACTGCGAATTTTTTGCCTGTTATGATCGGGCAAAATAAAAACCCTCCAACTGGGGAGGGGATCGGCTTTATAATATTAAAATATCAAACCGATCCTCTCCTTGGTTGGATTGGGTCGTGATGATGAAGCTTATTTATAATGGAGATATATCCTCCTTCGCTGCCGTTAAGCCATTTTGACACGCGGGCAATGGTGGTAGAGCTGAATCCCGTTTCTTTTTTTATCATCGAGTAAGATTCTTTTTTGCAAAGCATCTCGGCTGCCGTTAAGCGTTTGCCGAATTCCTCGATCTCTCCTTCGGTCATAAGATCGCGCAAAAAACGCTTCGCTTCGCCTTCGCCTTCAATGGCCAAAAAAGCCTCGATCAGTCTTTTATTTTTTTTTGTCTTTCCAATCCATATTTGGACTTTATCAAAGTAAAGTGCTTTAGTCAAGTAAACAATAATCTTCGGTCCTTCTCATTTTCTTCAAAATATGCACAGGTGACACCTGTGCATATCCCGGTCTGCGGATCGCGCATATTTTTTCTGGAATCTCTTGAGATATGGTGTTAGAATAGCAAATTATGGATACCGCTCCGAAGAAAAAAGGCAATTCCCTCAAGACTTTTTCAGTCGCTTCTTTTTTGAACGATTTCGGTTCGGATATGATCTCTCCTATCTGGCCTTTGTTCGTAACTTCTTTGCCCGGCGCGAATATGGCCATTTTGGGTTTTATCGACGGTTTGGGGGAGGCGATCGTTTCGATCTCTCAGGCGGTCTCCGGCTATATTTCGGACCGTACGGGAAAACGCAAAGCGTTCGTTTGGCTGGGTTATATCTTCGGCGCTTCTTCCAGAATAGGCTATTCTTTGTCGGCTACCTGGCATTGGCTTGTTCCTTTTCGGATACTGGACAGGGCGGGAAAGATGAGGGGCGCTCCGCGCGACGCGATGATCGCTGATTTTTCCCGCGACAGCGACCGCGGCAGGAATTTCGGGATACTTAGAACTTTCGATAATTTGGGCGCGGTCTGCGGAATTATTTTTTCCATAACCCTTATGGGCGCGCTGGGATACCGCAATTTATTCCTGCTGGCCGCGATCCCTTCTCTCATTGGAGCGGCGTTGATTTTTATCAAGATCAAAGAGCGGCGGGTGAAAGATATTCCAAAGCGTCCGGGACTGAAGTTAAAGAATGTTGATCTTAATTTTAAAATATTTTTAGCGATCAGCGCGCTTTTCGCTTTGGGGTCTTTCACTTATTCTTTTCTTTTGGTCTTTGCCAACAATTTTGGTTTTGCCTCGGCCGCCGTGCCGGTGCTTTATCTTCTTTTTACTTTGATCGCTTCGATATCTTCGCTTCCTTTCGGAAAACTTTCAGACAAGATCAAGAGCCGGAAAACCGTTTTGATGATCTCCTTCGCTTTATGGCTGGGCTCCTGCTTGTTTCTCGTCGCCAGCCAAAGCTGGCCGGCCATCATTTTCGCCTTCGTTCTTTACGGTTTGCATAAGGGAGCGATCGATACGGTGCAGACGGCCTTTGTCGCCGAACTTTCTTCCAAGGAATATCGCGCTTCAAGTTTAGGATTATTTCAAATGGTGACAGGTATCTGCGCCTTACCCGGATCGCTGATCGCCGGGGTTCTTTGGGACAAGATCAGCCCCGCCGCCCCTTTTTATTTTTCCCTCGTTCTCACTATTATCTCGATGGCGGCGTTATTATTCGTCAAAGAAAAAGAATTTTCTAAAGTCGAAGAAATCGCCGCGAATAATTGATCTCAAAAAGGCCGCGGCCGGGCGATATTCTTTTGCCAGTCTTTGTGTTTGCGTTAACAAAGGCCAGTATGTATTTTATAAAAATCCGATGTTGAGAATAAAACCTCTTCCCGGATACGGCAACAGCGGACCCCTCAAGGCTTTGCAAAAAGTTTTGTCGAAAAATGCTTACGGAGACGGTCTGTCCGTAGCGGTTGAGACGGAGCGGGAATTCTCGGAGAGGGAAATGGGCGAAGCCGAAACATTCGGACAGCCTTTTACCTTGGATCTTTCTCAACTATAAAATTGAACAGACGCAAGTCTGTATGCGCAGAAATGCGCTTGTGCCCAAAACATAGCTTCGGCTTTGTTCTTGGGCACCTTTTGTTTTTTTGTTCCATCTTTTCTATTTATCTTGTATAATGATCTGGTTAAAATATATTTTATGGAAGCTCAAGACACGAAAAATTATTTGAGATTATTGCAAAAATTTTGTTCCGTTCCGGGAATTTCCGGAAGCGAAGGCAAGACCGGAATATCCGGCGCGATTCTGGAAGAACTGAATGCAATGGATCCCAAGCGCGCTTTCGAAGATGAGTTCGGCAACGTCATCGCTGTTTTTGGAAGCGGAGATAAAAAAATATTATTGGACGCTCATATCGACGAGGTCGGTTTTGAGGTGGCCGAGAATATCAAAGACAGGGGAATATTTTTGTCGGAGATAGGGCAGATGAATCCCGTGAACGTGGAAGGCGCGAGAGTCTATGTCATTTCAAACAATATCAAGGGGAAAATAGCCGTTCGGGATGGTCTCTTTATGTTCGTTCCTGATAAAGCGGAGGATGCTGGCAATATATTGGCCAGAGAATTAGTTTCTTTCGACAGATATTTCGAATCCGACGGAGAGAAAGTGAAAGCTATCGCTTTGGATAACAGAGTGGGATGCGCGGCGATAGCGGAGATAATAAGCTCTATTTCTTTGCCAAAAGATATTTCGATAATAACGGTTTTTTCTTCCGGAGAAGAAATGAAGAGATCGACCGTCGGGCAGATAGCCGCCAAATACAAACCGGATTTTGGAATTGTGATCGATGCCGCGTATGCCCAGCCCATAGATATGGACCCGTCCAGGACCAGCATCCCGGAGATGGGCAACGGCTGCGCCATCCAGAGGCTGGGGGAAGATTTTGTCGTTAAAGATTCGGTGATAGAAAGGTTCGAAAAGCTGGCCAGAGAGAACGACATAAAATGCCAGCCGGAGATCCCTCTCCCGGAATTGGGCAGAACCAATCTGCCGTATTTGGAGAAGAACGGCATCGAAGCCGGAGCCATTAATATTCCCGTCAGATACCAGCACACCGCTTACAGCGAATTTTCGGTAAACGACGCGATGGAGGCGGTAAAATTGATAAAAGTTTTTATAGAGAATTTTTAAAAACAGTAAAAGCCGCAGAATCCGCAGAGATCCGCAGAGATCTAATCTCTGCAGCTTCAAAACCCGCAGAGATCAGATCTCCGCGGGTTTTAGGTTTACGGCTTTTGAAAAGCGGGCATTTTTGGTAGAATAAGGAGGATAAATTCTAATTTTATATCATGAAAATAACTTTTTTCGGCGCAGCTCAAAACGTAACCGGCTCGAAACATTTGGTGCAAACGCAAGGATACAATCTGCTTTTGGACTGCGGGTTTTATCAAGGAAAGAGAAAAGTCTCCGACGAGATGAACAGGAAGCTTCCTTTCTCTTCGGACACGATAGACGCGGTCATCCTTTCCCACGCGCACCTCGACCACTGCGGCACTTTGCCGATACTGGTGAGAGAAGGCTTCAAGGGAAAAATATATTGCACCGATGCCACCGCGGCGATAGCCAGATGCATTTTGCTGGATTCCGCGGCCATACAAAAATCTGATTGCGATTATTGGAACGTCCACGTCAGGGGCGATGATGAAGAAGAGATCACTCCGATATATACCAGCCAAGACGTCCAGAAGGTCCTCGAGCGCTTCGAGGCGGTCCCGTACTTCAGGTTGAGCAGCAAATGGACGGAGCTCAACGAAAATATCCGTTTTAAATTATATGACGCCGGACATATTTTAGGCTCGGCCGTCATTTTGCTGGAGATCAAAGAAGACGGCGTTGTGAAAACAATGGCTTTTACCGGCGATCTGGGCAGGAACGATCTTCCCATCTTGCGTTCTCCGGAAGCAATCCAAGAAAATGTTTCCACGTTATTAATGGAATGCACTTACGGGAACAGAACTCACCGGCCGGTGGCGGAAGTGATGGTGGAGTTGAAAGAGATCATCAACGAGGCCGTGCGCAAAAAGAGCAAGATCATCGTCCCGGCTTTTTCTTTGGGAAGGATACAAGAACTTATTTATGTCCTTCATCTTCTTACGCATCAAAAAGCCATTCCCGCTTTGCCGATATATATCGACAGCCCTTTGGCCGATCAGATCACCAAGATATTTTCCTGCTGTACCGATTATTTCGACGATGAGTTTTGGAAAGATTTCGGCAAGAACGGGGACTCCGCTTTTTCTTTTGATAACTTGAAATATGTCCGTTCTATCCAAGAATCCAAGGCTTTGAACGCGGTGCAAGGCCCTCTTATGATCATTTCCGCTTCGGGAATGGCCGAAGGCGGGAGGATATTACATCATCTGAAAAACAATATCGGAGGATCCAATAATTTGATCATGATCACCGGTTATCAGGCTGAAAATACTTTGGGCCGCAAGATATTGGAAGGAGCCAAATCAGTGAATATATACGGCATTCCTTATGATGTCCGCGCCAAGGTGATAACCCTTAATGAATTAAGCGCCCACGCCGACCGCAATGATCTGCTGGCTTATGCCAAAGCGGCCAAAGGCCTTAAAAATTTGCTTTTGGTGCATACCGAAATGTCCCAGGCTCCGGCTTTCAAAGGGCTGGCGGAAAGGTCTTTTTCAAGCTTGTTCGTCGGTATACCGGCCTTGGGAGAGAGTTTTGAATTTTGATAATAGGTTTTAATACAAATATATTTTTGGTATAATACCAGCCACAGTATGGAAAATAAAAATCAGCAGCAATACCAGCATTTGGGGAGAAAAACTTTTTTCTTGTTCGTGATGAAAAGAAGCTATCTGGCTTTCTTCTCTCTGGCGGCGGCGATAGCTTTGGCTACGATCCCCGGCGCTTTTCCCAGCGAGTATGGCAAATATCTGCTTATGGCCGTGCCTTTTGCCACTGCATTTTTTGTATTCGTTTGCTTGATAACTTTTCTGGCCGGCTGGCTGGAGTACAACAACTACGGAGTGCTCGTCAGCGAAGACAGTTTCAAAATCAAAAGAGGGATGGTGAGAACGGAAGAAATAGGCATTCCTTACAGATATATAAAACAAGTGAAGATAAACAGAAATTTGACGAATCAGATGATGGGGCTGAGCGACATAACTATATGCGTCATGGGAGACAACGATGACGCGCAATTTATGACTTCGGACCAATCGGAAATAGTTATAACTTGGGTGGATAAAGATCTCGCGGTGGAGATACAGGACAACATACTGAAAAAGTCGGAGGTTGAGAAAGTGAATATGCCTCAATGGGCCGCTCCCCAAGGGAAAATATAATATTCGGCCTTTAAAAGGACGGACAAAAAACGGAGATTTTCTCCGTTTTTTGTTTGGGTCAGCGCATTTTGCGCAGAACTTCGGCTATCCGTTTTTTTGAAGAGTCCGCCCCAAGAGTATTTTATATCCACTTTTTGTGGCGGAAATACAGAACCATAGAGAGAGCGGTCGCGATCAAGATCATCGCGATGATGAAAAAGTCCATTTTGGTATTTTGGAAAGGCAGATAGTTTGTGTTCATGCCCCAAATGCTGGCCAGCAAAGTGAGGGGCATAAATATAACAGAAAAGACGGTCAGGACTTTGATGGTTTCGTTCAGCTTCACGTTTAAAAGAATATTGTTGGTTTTTTCGAGGGCTTCGACCGTGTTTTTGGCGCTTTGGATGGTTCCTTCGATGCGCTGGTGGCTCAGTTCAATGATCGAAGAATAATGTTCATAGTCTTCCCCGAACAATTTTATGCTGGTCTTGCCCAAGGCCAGAAAAACCGATCTCTGCGGTTCGGCGATACGGCAATAATCGATGATCTGCATTTTAAGGGCGGATATCCTTTCGATGAGCTGGCGCTCCTGCCCGGCGAACAATATTTTTTCTATTTCATCGATCTGCCTGACAACATCGTTGAGTTTGGCCAGGTTGTCTTTGAGAAAGGCGTTCAAGACCATAAACAAAAGGTATCCGGAATTTTTTTCGGAGTTCTCAAGTTTTTTGGCCTGAAGATTGGCGTAGTTCTCGGACACCTGATGAAGAAGGGGAATGTCTTCATTGTGGGCCGTTATTATAAAATCAGCTCCGGCCACGATGTTGATCTCCCTGATGTCGATATCGTTGCTCTCCCTGGGATGAGGGTAGTGCAAGATCATGAACATATAGTTCTTGAAATAATCCAGGTCGGGGTAGCGGTTCGAAGAAACGATGGCTTTGATCGTCAGGGGATGGATCTTGTATTTGCTTTTCAGGAATTTTATATCGTCGTCGGTCGGCTTGCTTATATCGATCCAGGTGATATTTTTGATCACGGAAACAGTGCGCATAATGAATCAGCTTATAAAATATTATGATGGTATTTTAGCTCATCGATCGCGGCTTGGGAACAACCAAACAGGCTGTTTTTATTTTTTTAATTCGTTCCTGTAAACCGCGGACCTGCCGCCGTTGCCGTTTGCCAGCGTTTCATAAGAGGGGACCTCGAACACTTCGAGGCGCATATCGAGAAAGTCGGAGAAAACCAGCAGTTTTCCGTCTTGGGAAACGTCCAGAGCCGTCGGCTGGTTGCCGCCCACAATGGCATCGAGCATTTTGCCGGTGGCGGTGTCGAAAAGCAGAACCGACCCCCATTCCGGTCCGGGGATATAGTAATTGTCTGCTGTCGCGTTCTGTCCGCGGCAGGAAACGTATAAAACTTTTTTGTCCGGGCTTAGGTCTATCGTGTTTGGATTGATATCGGTATCGACGAATTTTTTGACGCTGCCGTTTTTAAGGTCCACCGTCAGTATCTGCCTGTTGGCCATATCCGAAACATACAATATTCCTTTGTCCTCGTCTGCGACGATGTGCCTCATCGCGCCGCCGCTGGAATATATTATTTTTCCTTTGCCGGTTTCCAGATCTATTTTTTCTATGTCTCCTTTGTCAAAACCCGCCGCGTAAAGCGTCTTTCCGTCTTGCGCGGCGTACAGGCCCCGCGGCGTTTTGACCGTCGGGATGCGGCGGATAAGTTTTCCATCTCTAAGATCGAATTCCGAGATATCGTTTCCCGACCAGTTGGAGGCGAAAAGTTTTGTTCCGTCGGCGGACAATTCTATAACTTTGGTCCAGGCGCTTTTTGTGTCAAACGAACGCAGTATCTTTTTTGTCTTGGCGTCTATCTCATAAACTTTCGCGGTTTCCATCTGGCTCGCGTAAGCCTTGCTTCCGTCTTTGGAAAAGATCACTTCCACGCCTCCGCCGCCTTCAAGATCGATGTCCGCTATGTCCTTCCCCGTTTGCGGGTCAAAGACGCTCAACCCTCTGGTTTTGTTCAAAAGCAGGGCGGCCCAGATCTCGGAACCATCGGGAGTGAACGCTATGCCTTTCGGGGATGGAAGAGGATCAATGTTCGAGAGGTGATGCACCAGCTGTCCCGTTTTGTCCAGGTAAAAATTAGTGTCAGTATTTTTGTCCAGCAGAATATCTTTTTTCAGAATGTTGTATCCGGGCAGCCCAAAGGAAACTTTAACATTTCCTCCTTTCACTTTTTGGGAGAAGGGGGCCGTCCCTTTCAGCTCCGAACCGTCGGCAAGTGTCAAAATGTAGCTTGACCTTCGAGGAAAGGTGTCGAACTTAAGATCGAATTCCTGCTGTTCCAAAAGTTTTGTTTCCTCCGTTTTTATCTTTTCATCCGCTGTCGTATTTTTTGAGCCCGCTTGGATGATGTCGCCGGTTTTATCGACGGCCGTCTTGTTAAAATCAGCTTTGTTCGGACCTAAAAATACGGCGGAAAGAATGGCCAGCCCGGCGCCGGCCGCTAAAAATAATTTGATCTTTTTGTTGTCCATATACGGCCATCTTAACAGGAAGGGCCGGGAGGTAAAAGCCTTTGAAAAGCCCTGCTGGAACAGGGGTTTGCCCGCGATCCTGATTTGCGGGAACCGATCCTTTTCAAAAAATAAAAAATGGTATATGCTTCAACAAAACATTTCGGGTCCTTGATAATTATCATAGGATAGTTGTATAATTGCCGTATCAAGATACTCCACCGCCGTCGGGGAGTTATTTTGTAATTTTGAGGCCTATGTCAAAAAACATTGTCCAAAAAGAATATCATGGCGCTTGTAACGTGGGAACGTTGCTGGTTACGACCGGCCCGAGCGGCGTGGGCAAAGATACCTCCAAAGAACTGTTCTTGAAACGCAATCCCGATTTCCAGAAGATCGTCACCGATACCAGCCGGCTTCCGAGAACAGGAGAGACCGACGGCATCCATCACAACTTTTACACCCACGAGGAATTCGCCCAAAGAATAAAAGAAGGAAAATATCTCGAACATATCGAAGTGCGCCCAGGAGAGTTCAAAGGCACAAGCAAAGAGGCGATCTCCGCCATCTTGACCGGCAAGAACGTGATCTGGCAGGTCGATGAGTACGCCATGGCGCACGTAAAAGAGATCATCCGCGACAATATGCCCGAGATGGCCGACTGTATTCTTGGAAGAACCATCACTGTCTATATCGCTCCCGAAGATTGGTACCAGCTCCGCGAGCAATATTTTAAAAGAGACCCCGAAGCGAACGAAGAAAAGTTCCTTACCAAGCTGGCGCGCGATAAAGAAATGTGGGAAGAATACCGCAGCTGTTACGACTACATTGTGATCAACAGAAGAGGGGAATTGAGCGATACCGTTTCCCAGATCGAAAAAATAGTGCTGGGCGAAGAAGCCCATCAATTGAGAGAAAATTTTTCGAGGGTTTCCCCCGAAGTAGCATTTTAAATATTTTTTAAAGAAGATTTTTTAACCGCCCTGGCCATAAGGCGGCTTTTTGATAAAATAGGGGCATATGGAAGCTGAAAAATTCGAAGAACTGGTCAACGAAGGCATCAAAGCCATACCGGAAGAGTTTCTGGAAAAACTGGATAACGTCGCCATTGTCATTGAAGATGAGCCAACCCCGGACCAGATAAAACAACTGAAATTGGGCAGAGGGTCGTCGCTTTTCGGCTTGTACGAGGGAATACCTCTCAACAAAAGATCGAACTACGCGCAGGTCGTGCCCGACAAAATAACCATTTTTAAAAAAATTATCGAAGACTACGCCCGCTCCGAGCAGGCGATAAAAGAAATGGTCGCCAACACGGTCTGGCACGAGATCGCCCATCATTTCGGGCTGGACGAAAAGGAGGTCGGAGCGGCGGACCGCCGCCGCAGGAACGGCAAAAAATAAGGGCCGTCGAAAAGCGGCCCGCTCGTTATTTTTTTCTCAATATCCGGGAGATGAAAAATCTTTCCTGGAATTGCGTGGACCGGACTATCTCTTCGTCGGCGATATCCTCCATATCGCGCGGTATCACGATCAGTTTGTCGTCGTCGTCAAAAAGGCGGTGGATCACGGCGACGCATTTCCCCCTGAAACTGTTGACGGGATTTTCTATTCCCAGCAAATAAGCGTCGATCTCTTCTCCGTCCGGCGCCAAAGTGCCGGGCACAAAACCGTAGTTCAGCTCGTAGGCGAATTTGCGGTCGGGGTGCATCGAACCGAGCGGCCGGTCCACTTCTATCTCCACTATTTTGCCGATGAAATTTGTCGCGTATTTTTTTTGGGCTATTTCGCAATCCATGATCTTTGGAATTTTTAGGTGTTATCGCCAGCCATTATCTTAGCACAACGCGAGCCGATCTTTAACGGGCGGGGATGGCAATCTTGGCGAATTCGCGTGTGCGGAAATTTATTTTTTGGTAAGATGTATTCGATGGAACAGGGAAAAGCGGAAATGAAAAAAGATGGTTTTCCTTTTTTGAAATTGGGAGCGTTTTCGCTTGCCTCCATATATTTTTTGTTTTTCGCGGCCAACGCCAAACAGTGGAATTTTTTTGACGGGGTGGACTTGATAATTCACGAAGCCGGGCACGTGTTTTTTATGCCTTTCGGCCAGATGATCTATATGGCCGGCGGTTCGATAATGCAGATATTGGTTCCGCTGATTTTCGTTGTTTATTTCGCCCGCAGAAAAGAATGGCTGTCCTGCTCGCTGATCTCTTTCTGGCTGGGCCAGAGCTTTATCAACCTGTCGGTGTATATCAGCGATGCCATCGATATGGCCCTTCCTCTTCTGGGGGGAGGCATCCGCGACTGGAATTTCTTGCTGGGGGAGCTGGGCCTGACGCCCTTGGCTCCCGTATTCGGCGGGACCTGCTATTTTACCGGCGTTTCAGTGATCATCGCGGCCTCGATCATCGGCCTGTTTGCCATAATTATTTCAAGCGGCTCGCAAAAAGAGAAATGAGCATATGCAGAATGTCTATGGCGAAAAAGAGCTTATTCCGGGGTAAACCATGAGAAAATTCGGAAATTCCGAATTTTCTACCAAGCCAACCAATTACTATAACCTTGATGCGGCTATCTCCATAAAATTCTAAAGAGATACTTAATCTCGCATATGGGCAACCGCGCGGTTTAGAGACTTATAAATGAATCCTTCCTCTTGACAATAGCAAAGTTTGACTAAATAATGATATTGCAATAGTTAAATTTATATAAATTTGTATATTATGATGATAAAGCGGACGATACAAGAAAAAATTGAAAACGAGCTGTTCAAGGGTAAAATAATCATTATTTATGGCGCGCGTCGGGTTGGCAAAACAACGCTTGCCAAGGAAATATTGGCAAAGCATAAAGAACAAGGCAGTTATTTCAATTGCGAAGTTTTGAGCGTGCAAGAAGCGCTGTCCAAACCCGAACCCAAAATGATCAAAGATTATTTGGGAAACGCCAAATTGATCGTTCTCGATGAAGCGCAAAAAATAAAAGATATCGGTTTGATCTTGAAGGTTTTCGTTGACGCTTATCCGGAAACGCAAATTTTGGCGACCGGTTCGTCGTCTTTTGATCTGGCCAACAGGGTGAATGAACCGTTGACGGGAAGAAAAATAGTTTTTAACCTTTATCCGCTTTCGATCGGGGAAATTAAAAAAGATAATGGGATATTGGAAATTGAGCCATCGCTGGAAAAGATATTGAGATTTGGGACTTATCCTGAAGTTTTTTTTGAGACAGAAGATGTTGCTTTAAAAAGATTAAATGAAATAGCTATCAGCTATTTATTCAAGGATGTTTTGAATTTTGAGGGAATTAAAAAATCAAGCATTATCGCAAAGCTGTTGCAACTTTTGGCGTTACAGGTAGGGAGCGAGGTTTCTTATAATGAATTGGCAAACAAATTGGGTATTAATAGGGTAACGGTTGAAAAATATATTGATATTTTGGAACAGTGTTTTATTATTTTTCGGTTGAATTCGCTTGGCAGAAATTTGAGGAATGAGATATCAAAATCGATAAAAATATATTTTTACGATTTGGGTATAAGAAACAATTTGATCAATAACTTCAATTTGCCGGGTATAAGAAGCGACGCGGGATTTTTGTGGGAAAATTTTTGCGTCGCGGAGAGGATCAAGCGCAACCATTACAGCGATATTTATTCCAACAATTATTTTTGGCGGACATACGATCAAAAAGAAATTGATTATATCGAAGAGCGGGAAGGCAGGTTTTTCGCCTATGAATTCAAATTCGGCCGCGAAATCGCTAAAAATCCGGTAAAATTTTTGGAAGCTTATAAAAACTCCGAATTTCAAACAATAAACAGGGATAATTATTATAATTTTTTGGTTTAGCGGATAATGGAGCCGGCCGTTATTCCGCTTTTCGTAATGTTTGTTTAAAGCCGAAATTGTAAGAGATATTTGATAGTTATATCCTCGGCGCGGGGAACCCGCACAGGCACCGCCTGTGGATTGCGCGTATATTGTTTCCCCTTAAATATATTTGTATAATCAAACCAATATGAAAATCTCTCAACTTTTCAATTCCTCTCTCTCTCTCTCTCTCTCTCTCTCTCGGTTTCAGCCTTTGGCGGAAATTGAAATCCAAGCGTAAAAACTCCGAAGCCTTCACGCTCATCGAACTCTTGGTGGTCGTCGC
>JBAZHV010000004.1:0-54037 GCA_041652155.1 Minisyncoccota bacterium | reverse complement strand
TTTAACCCATGAACCAGAAAAAATTTGATTTGGAGAAAGAGGAGGATGTTGGGATTTCCAAGATCTTAGATTCTGGACTTGAAGAAGCTTTTTTGCGAGATGGATCGAATCGCGTTTTACCGGGCGGTTATTTGTTTTTCGATACAGAGACGACGGGGCTTCCGCGCAGATGGAATGCGCCGCAGAGCGATTTTGATAATTGGCCAAGGATCGTCCAGATTGCATGGGTGTCTTGTGATCTTGACGGCAAAGAAATATCGCAAAGCAACTTTATCATCAGGCCCGAGGGCTTTTCGATCCCGCGGGAAGCATCTTTGATCCATGGGATCACAACGGAACGAGCTGTGAGAGAGGGAGTTTCTTTGGCCGGAGCACTTGCATCGTTTGGTCAAGCAATCGATCAAGCGGAATGCATTGTTGCCCATAATATAAGTTTCGATGAAATGGTTGTTGGTGCTGAATTTTTACGAAATAATATACCAAACAACATTGCGTCGAAACGGATGATTTGTACGAAAGAGGTATCCACAAATTTTTGCGCTATTCCGAGAGTTAACGGTTTTGGCGGTTATAAATGGCCGAAACTTTCAGAACTCCATGTTAAGTTATTCGGTGCGGAGTTCGAAGATTCTCATAGCGCGTTTAATGACGTAAGAGCTACGGCAAGATGTTTTTGGGAGATGAGGAGGCGCGGCATAATATAAAAATTTTAATGTTCCCAGGGGAGAGAATAAGAAACGGCGGTTTTGGCGGGAACGGCGCGCTATCGCTGAAGCACGCGCATAGCGGTACAATTTGGTTTGGCGCGTCTCAAGCCGCCTAACAAATAGGGCGGTTTTTTGATAGAATAGACCAGCGCGGCGGTAGCAATCAAAAAAGGAGGAGAGGATAGCGATCTTAAACGGATGGAAAATGAAAATTATAGCGCAAATTTTTAATATATTTTTGTTGGGACTGGTCGCCGGGGCGATCCCGGGGCCAGTGATAGCCGCGGCTTTTACCGAGGCTTTGAGAAGCGGTTTTTCGAAGAGCTTGAGGGTTGTTTACAGATCGTTCGCGTCCGAGGTGATCATAGCGTCTTTTATACTGGCTATATTTTTTTCGTTCGATATCGATCCAAAGTTTTTCTACGGTGTTTCTTTTATCGGTGCGGCGGTGCTGGCTTGGATGGCTCTCCAAGTCTGGAAGGTCAAAGAGATCGGCGGCAATGAAGAAATTTTTACTTTCCGGAAAGTATTTTTGTTGATGCTGGGAAACGGCCTTCTCTGGATTTTTTGGGTCACCATCTGCGTGCCGCAAGCGTTTTTGCTGGACAAAGCGATCGCCGGAGGAAACATTTTGTTCCTGGTTCTTTTCGAAGCGGGATGGCTTCTGTCCACGGTTTCCACGGTTTTTGTTTTTTCCCGTTTTCGGGAGCTGCTGATCAAGAAAAAAATCGTGCCGATAGTTTTTAAATTTTTCTCGATTTTGCTGATATTTTTTGCGGTGAAGATGCTGGTCGAGAGCGCAGTTTATCTGACAGCCAGATGATATAAAACTGATAACATTTCAGAAACAAGCGGAAGGCTGGTAAAATAACAATATATGATCAAAGGGATAATATTTGATATGGTTGGGCCGCTGCTCCAGAAAGATCCTGGGTATGTTTTTGATGATGTTGTTGAAACGGCGGAAAGAATGCGGGGTCTGTTCACGGATGACGAAGAATTCGTTCTGGCTCTTGGCAAGAACGAGATTACGCAGAAATATCCGCGAGAAGAGATCGCTAAAAAAATAGTTTCAAAGTATCGCAAGATCCCGGAAATTTGGAGCGAGTTGTTGCCGAGGCTCAAAGGGGTTTACGGTCTTGGCGTTATAAACAACGGGACGGCCATAACGGTTCCGCATTTTAAAAAGGAAAATAATTTTGCTGAATTCTTTTCGATCTTCATCAATTCATCCGAAGTTGGGTTGGAGAAGCCGGACAGAAGGATATATCTCATGGCTCTTGAGCAAATGAAATTGAAGCCGGAAGAGGCTGTCTTTATCGACGACACGGAAGAAAATGTCTTGGGGGCCAAGAAGGTCGGGATGCAGGGGATATTATTCACCGACTATCAAAATTTGATGATCGATTTAAAATCGCTGGGTGTTGATCTAGCGTCGGATCAATAGACAATTTACGATCGGGAAAGGCTTTATTCTCAAGGCAAAACAGGCCAATTGTTGTATATTAGGTAAAATTTGTGTATTATTAATGCATAAATTAAACTAAAAAATCATAATTTATGATCATAAACCGTTTTTTTTCTCAAATTGAGCCATTATTGCAGGCTAACAAAGTCTTAGTGATCTACGGCCCGCGGCGCGTGGGTAAAACTACGTTATTAAATGAATTTTTGCGGACGACAAAATTGAAATACCGCTTAGATTCCGGTGAAAATATCCGGATTCAGGAAATCTTAGGATCAAATGATTTCAAAAAGATCGGTGAATATGTAGCCGATAATGAATTAATCGCGATCGATGAGGCGCAGCAGATCGAAAATATCGGCATGGGATTGAAAATTATCGTTGACCAATTTCCGGGAATTAAAGTTATCGCTACTGGGTCATCAAGTTTTGATCTGGCTAATCAAATCGGCGAACCGTTAGTCGGCCGGAAGAGGACGATAAATCTTTATCCGTTCGCGCAGTTGGAATTGGCAGAGAGCCAAAGCGTTTTCGATTTGAAGCAAAAACTTGAAGATTTTCTTTTGTACGGTTCTTACCCAGATGTTTATTTGGCTAAGACTAAAAATGAAAGAATCACTGCCCTTAATGAAATTGTTGACTCTTATCTTTTGAAAGACGTATTGGCGCTGGAAGGCGTGAAGAAGCCAAGAGTTTTAGTTGACCTGGTTAAGATGTTAGCGTTGCAAATCGGAAACGAAGTATCTCTTGCCGAATTGAGCAGAGAACTAAGCGTTGATTTGCGTACGGTAGAAAAATATTTAGATATTTTAGAAAAAGGTTTTGTGATAATCTCGGCCGGAGCATTGAAGAGAAATTTGCGAAACGAGATCCGCGGAAAGAAAAAATATTATTTTTACGATAATGGCATAAGGAATGCCTTGCTTTCCCAATTCAACGAATTGAATTTGAGAAATGACGTCGGCGGGCTATGGGAGAACTTTGTTTTTGTTGAGCGGTTGAAAACGCGTGTTTATAAGAACATTCACGCCAATTATTATTTTTGGCGGACCTATGAGCAAAAAGAGATCGATCTGATCGAGGAATATGACGGCGTTTTACATGGCTACGAATTTAAGTGGAGCGGCGGTGCGGCCAAACCTAAAGTTTTTTTGGAAAATTATCCGCAATCGGTTTTTGAAGTTATAAACAGGGATAATTATATTGATTTTTTAACAAAGTGATCTCTGTAAAAAATTGCGCCTACTTTGATCTTCCGTAAGACATGGGTTAGAGTTGGCGCTATTTCTCAAACAAATATGAAAAAGAAATTTGGTTTGCCGCTGGTGAACGCGCATACTCATGCGGCTATGATCGGTTTTCGGGGAATGGCCGAAGGTGTGCCGCTGGAGAAATGGCTGGATGAATATATCCTTCCGGCCGAGACAGAACAGGTTAACCCGTCTTTTGTTTACGAGCAAACCAAGATCGCCATAAGGGAGATGCAAAGGGACGGGATACAAGCTTTTTCCGATATGTATGTTTTCGAAGATGAGGTTGCCAGAGCCGCGGAAGAATTAAAAATGAAAGCCGTTATCGGAGAAGGAATAGTGGATTTTTCCAAGTTAAGCGGGCGGACATCCAAAGAAGCTTTGGAGGCCACGGAAAAACTTTTAAACAAATACAAGAATAGCGAGTATGTTTCCGTAGCGGTTGCTCCGCATTCGACCCGTACCGTTTCGGTGGAAGATCTTCTGGCCGCGAAAGATCTGGCCAGGAAATACGGGGCCATATATCATATACATTTGGCGGAGACCAAAATGGAAGTTGAAGAATGCTTGAAAAAGAACAAAGCTACCCCTGTCGGATTTTTGGAAAGGCTGGGAGTGCTCGATGATAAAACAGTCTTGGTCCATTGCGTCTGGTTGACCGATGAAGATATCGAAATTTTGGCCAGAAGAAAAGTTAACGTGGTCCACTGCCCTTTGAGCAATTTAAAGCTTGGATCGGGGATCGCGCCGGCCGCCAAAATGCTTGAGCGGGGAATAACGGTGGCGCTCGGTACGGATGGGGCCGCCAGCTCGAATCGTTTGGATATTTGGGAGGCGGGGAAAATAGCTTCTCTTTTACAAAAAGGGATGCTCAACGACCCGACAAAGATCCCGGCCAAAGAAGCGGTCAAAATGATGACGGTCAACGGCATGAAGGCATTGGGGATAAAAGAAATAGGGGGAAAAACGATCGTTGATATCGAGAAAGAATTATCCGAGGGAGGCGATTACGGGTTTCTTTACGAGTTGAACGCGGAGGAGATAGATTTTTCCAAATAGCGCGGGTCAGGATCGTAGCAGAAGCCAGCATCTGGCCATACCGAGTTTAAATTTTTAATGTAAGTTTTCATCCAGAAATTGATCGATAACAAAATGGCGCCAGCTCTTGTTTCCTTATCGTTTACTTGTTAAGGTTTTAAATATCCAATATGCCTATCAGCAACGAATTATTTTATATCTTAATTTTCTTTTTCACGGTTAATATCGCGGCTTTTTTGGCTATGTTCGCGGATAAGATCAAATCCGTCAGGCCGGGGGCGCAGAGGATTTCGGAGGGGATGCTGTTTTTTCTGGCAACGGCCTTCGGCAGTATCGGGGTTTACGCGGGGATGTTCTCTTTCCGGCACAAAACGCAAAAGTGGTATTTTTTGATAGGCATCCCGCTGGCGATGATCCAGAACGCCGCGACGCTTTACTTTGTTTATTCTCTTTCTTCGGGCAAGCTGTCGGGGCTGTAGGGGATAAGCCGCAGAGTTGAGAGAGATCAAAGATCGATCAAATATCCGCCCGAACGGGCGGATTTTTTTGGCTGGCAGATGCGGTCTATCCATATAAGATCGACTTTGGCCTGGCAAACGATGTTTTTGCCCGCCGGCCCGAGATATTTTTTGATATGGGTTTTATCGTGTATAATTTAAGCTATATGCTATCTGAAAGAAAAAAGATCCGGCCAAGAGAGACTATTTTAAAAAGAGCTCGCGATCTTGGTAAATCCACAGAGCTTTTTGTCCAAAAGGAAGCCGCGAGCGCTTTATCTTCTTTGTATAAAAAGAAGGCCGAAGTTGTGCTGAAAAAATACGCGGCCCTTTCAAAACTTATATCGAAATATCATTTTGCGAACCAGGAGATAGATTTTATCTTTGAGAATTTTTTTATCGTAGAGTCGACGATCTCGGAAGTGGTGAATTCTTTCAAGAAAAAAGAGGTTAAAAAGCTTCCTCTTGTTTCGCTGCGCGAGGAAAAAGCAATCCGTCTTTACGCCATTTTCGAGGAGTTTTTGGCTATGACGGTCAATAAGGTCGACCGGGACGATCTGCTCGAGTTTCTTACCGGGTATCAAAAAGAAAGTCCCTTATCCATTCAGGAGATCAACTTGGTTCCCGAGGTCATTCGCCTTATTCTTATCGAGAACTTTAGCTCTCTTATAGATGAAGCCTTTAAGAAAATACAGGATTTTAATGAAGCTGAAAAGATTCATACTCTTGTAAAGAAAAAGATCGCTTCATCGGGAGGAGATCCTTCCCGCGCGATCTCTTTTCTCGCTTTGCGTTATAAGTTTATACCTTTCGACCTTGGAGTGTTGCTTCTTGACCGTTTTTCCAAAGAAGGAGCGGCTATGCGCCTTGTGGTTAAATGGATACATCTTAATTTTGAAAAACAAGGGATTGCGGCGGATAAGGTTTCAGTCATCGAAAAAAGGACCCGCGGAAAGCGGCTTGCTTCCTCTTCTAATGCCATAGAATCTCTTCACTGGCTCAATCAGGCGAGATGGGAATCCATATCCGAAAAGATAAATGCTGTCGATGCCGTTTTGGAGGATGACCCCGAAGGGGTCTTTCCGTCTCTTGAAAGAGAAAGCAAGGATCTTTACAGGGGGTCTATTATACGCATTGCGGAAAGGGTTTCCGTCCATGAAACCGAAGTCGCCCGCGCCGCCCTTAGTCTTGCCACAAAGGTTCGCCCGAAGGACCATTCGAAAGACGCATCTGTCAAAAAGAACGTCGGATATTATCTTGCGGACCAATCAGGGATAGAGATGCTGGAAAAGGAGATGGGCTATATTCCGACTAGGTGGGAAAATTTTTATAGAATGGCGGCCAATAATTCCCAGAGGGCGTATTTCGGGACCATCGGTTTTTTCTCTTTCCTTATTTTTTTGTCTATTCTTTCGATCGTCGGTCCGTCAAGTTCCGGCGTTGCCGTTTTCTTGTCCTGGTTTTTGATCTCGCTTATATTTTCTTTGGAAATAGGCGTCCATGCGGCGAATGCGCTGTTCGGTCATTTTCTCGCGGTCAGAGGACTGCCCCGCATTAAAATAGAAGGGGACGTCGGGAAGAAAAATCGAACGTTCGTAGTTGTGCCTTCCATGCTTCGTTCCGAGGAGTCCGTCAGGGAAATGGCGCAAAAGTTAGAAGTAAAATTTCTTGGAAACAGGGAAAAAAATATTTTTTTCGCGTTGCTGCTCGATCTGAAAGACGCCTCCGAAGAAACTCTTGAAACCGATGCCACTCTTTTTAATTGCGTGGAAACGGAGATCGCGCGCCTTAACGATCTCTACGGAGAGGGAGAAAAAAGATTTTTCGGGCTTGTGCGCAAACGCGTTTGGAATCCGAAAGAAGGGGTTTTCATGGGATGGGAAAGGAAGAGGGGGAAGCTTAGGGAATTTAACGAACTTTTGAGGGGAGAGAAAAAAACTTCTTATATCAACGGGAAAGACGTTTTTTCTGTCGGGAAAGCGCGTTATGTCATTACTCTTGACGAAGATACCGAACTGCCTCACGACACCGCGCGCAAGCTTATAGGGGCCATAATGCATCCGCTTAACGCTCCAGTGATCGATGATTCGAACCGGGTCGTTCGCGGATACGGCATCATACAGCCGCGCATCGCAGTCCATTTTAGCTCGGCGTTCAGATCCGTTTTTTCGCGCCTTTTTTCTTCCGGGTCGGGGATAGACTCATATTCCAATTCGGTCTCCAATTTTTATCAGGATCTTTTCGGCAGCGCGCTTTTTTTCGGTAAAGGGATATACGATATCGATGCGGTGGAAACATCCATGTCGGGCAAGATACCGGACAACACGGTGTTAAGCCATGATCTTCTGGAAGGTATTTACGCCCGTGCCGGATTTGCGGGAGATATCGTTTTGTTCGATGGATTTCCTAATTTTTATCATGAGTTCGTTGTCAGGCTTGAACGGTGGACCAGGGGAGACTGGCAAGTTATCGGCTGGCTTTCCAGCCGATTCGGACAAGGCAAATACGGCGTGCCGTGCGAATCATTTTCCGCCATCGATAAATTTAAGATTATTGATAATCTGCGGAGAAGCCTTCTTCCCATAATGTGCGTTCTTGCGATTGTTTTGGGAGCCGCCGCCGGTTTGGATCTCTCCAAGATCAGTACGCTGATTTTGGTTGTTCTCGTTTCTCCCCATGCTTTTCCGTTCATCATCAGTCTTATATTTTTGCATTCCGTTCCTTTCCGAATGCGCTTGCCGAAGGTTGCCAAAGAATTATTCGTAATTTCCGCGCATACGAGCCTTAGCGCGTTCTTCCTTCTTCAGCGAGCATACATATCGGCGCGCGCGATCATTGTTACGCTTATCCGTCTATACTTCACTCGAAAGAATCTTCTTCAGTGGAACAATTTCTATGATGTCGGAGCGGTCTTGGCCGGCAGGCTTGGAGAATATTATTTTTCGATGAAGGAAAGCGTTGCCGTCTCCATATTTTTCTTTTTCTTTTTTGCTGGCCGGGGAAAGGCCGATCTTTGGCTTATGGCGTGGCTCGCCATCTGGTGCGCGGCGCCGATGATCGCGTTTTTGATAAGCAGACCGGCCAGAAAGAAAACGCTTAGGGAAAAAGATGTTCCGTTCGTGCGGACGGTCGCGTACAGGAACGCTCTTTATTTTTTAGACAACGCAAAAGAGGAAACTCATTGGCTGATACCGGATCATATCCAGGAATATCCAAAGCTTCCGGAAGGGTCAAGGGTTTCTACCTCGCCCACGAACATCGGAATGCACATAATGTCCCTTATCTCCGCGCTTGATCTCGGGTATATGTCGCCGTTGCGTTATGCGGACAGGACGGAAAAAATATTTTCCAGCCTTTCTTGCCTTTACCGTTATCGCGGCCATTTGGTTAATTGGTACGATATCAAAGATCTCCAGCCTCTTAATCCGCAATACGTATCAAGCGTTGACAGCGCTAATTTTCTTGTTTCTCTCCTCGCCGCCGGGCAGGCATACGCCGAAATGCCAAGGCGCCTTATAGCCAGCGATTCGGTTTTCAAAGGGTTGACCGACGGGATGTTGGTTTTTATGGAAGATGCCCGTGCTTTAAAGCGGACGCTTCCCAGGCCATTGAGAAGAAAGGTGCAAGAGATGGTTCTGTCCGCCCGCCAGATCGTTGCCGCAGGCGAGAAGTCTTTAGGCATATCTTCTTCGTACGATCATTTCAGCAGGCTTCTGTCCTTCCATGAGGGTTTTTCGGATATTCTTAAAAAGATACAGAGTTTTCCGTCCGAAGAGAGCCGGCCGGTCTTGGATCCTCTTTTGTTCTCTATTGAAAAGGTCATCGAAATGGCCGAAGACCATATGATGTCTCTTCAAGCTTTGGTGCCTTACGTAAAACACAGAGATGCTTCGGTCGGGCTCTATGCTTCCCAGGACGAGGCCGCCATCGATATCGTGAGCAAGGCGGAGGAATGCGTTTTTTCCATCGTGAGCCTTGAAGATATCGCGGTCCTGAAGCCTTTGTCGATCAGGGGCCTGGAGTTCGAAGAAAAAATTTCCAAAACATCTTTGAAGGCCGAATCAAAAGAATTCTTGATAGGATGGTATAAAAAGCTTATTGAAGACGTCGATTTTGGAGCCCAAGCGGCCCGTGAAATGATCTCTTCTCTGCAAAGATCGAAAGAGTCTTCCATGCATTATATTGAAGATGCTGACTTTGCGTTTTTTTATGACAAAGAAAAAGAGCTGTTCCATATCGGATACAACGTTGCTTTGGATAAGATCGACAAGGCTTGCTACAACTTTATCGCGTCGGAGGCAAATTCCGTGAGTTTTATGGCGATACTCAAAAAGGATGTTCCTCAAAAGCATTGGTTCTATCTCAGCAGAACGTTCGCGCGGTCCGGCGGATTGGTCTCGCTTGTTTCTTGGGGAGGGTCTCTGTTCGAGTATCTTACGTCTTTGATATTTTTTCCCGTTCATCCGGAAAGCTTGCTTGGAAGAACCGCCCGGTCGGCTATTAAGATACATATGCAAGACGCCCGGCGAAGAAATTCCCTCTGGGGAATGGGCGAGTCGGCATACTGTCAAATTGAAGAGAACAAACAATATAAATATCAGGTGTTCGGCAGTCCGAAGATCGGGCTTAAGCGTAATTTGATAGACTTTCTTGTGGTAGCTCCTTATGTGTCCGCCTTGGCCATGCCTTTTTTCCCGAATGAAGCAGCTAGTAATTTGAAAGGATTCTCGCGGACAGGATGCAGGGGGAAATATGGATTTTACGACTCTCTTGATTATTTTGGCGGCGCAGAGGAGAACGAAAGAAAGCCGATGGCGGTAAAAACATATTATGCCCACCATCAAGGCTTTACTCTTGCCAGCCTTGTCAACGTTCTTGAAGACGGCCGTATCCAAAAACTTTTTCATTCCCATCCGATGGTCCAGGCGCTTGATATCCTGTTTGAAGAAAAAATGCCGGAGTTTCCGATCGCGGAGCCGCTTTCCACTCCTGCCTATTCGTCCCTTCCTTACGGTAAAATATCCAATGTTCGAGATACCGGGCTTGAAAGCAAGCGTTTTATACCTGCTCGTACGACATCTCCCCGCCATGCTTTCATTTCGAACGGTTTGTATTCGATCCGGCTGACAAGCGGAGGCGCAAGCGCGAGCTCTTATAAAGAGATCGCGCTTACCCGTCCCAGCCTCAATGAAGAGTTCGAAGCGGGAGGAGCGTCTTTTTTCCTTCGGGATAGAAAAACAAAGAATATATATTCTTTGTCGCCGAGGGATATGCAATCCAGCCACAGACAGAAAGTTGTTTTTTACGAAAACAAAGTTGAATATTTGTCTTTTGGCAATACTTTTGACAGTACTGTTTCCGTTTCCGTCGATCAGCATCTGCCAGTCGAGGTAAGAGAAATATCGATACGCAATAATGGATCATCCATTCTTGATTTTGATCTGATGGCGTATGCCGAAGTGTCTCTTGCCCAGCCGAGCCAAATTTTTCATCATCCTCATTTCCACCATCTTCTTGTCCAAGCGGAAGCGACAGTAAAAGATAGCGCGGTGATCTTCCATCGTCCGCATCCTCTGGACAGATCAAAGATGATCTATTGCGCTCATATGCTCGTGTCCCAGAATTTTCAAAAAAGGCCGTTGGCTCTTTCCGCTTCAAGAGAGGAGGCGCTTGATCGTTTTTCCCATACGCCGTCTTTTGATCTTGCTCCGCGGCAGAAGAACGAAAAATATTCCGCGCCTATCGATCCCGCGTCCCGCATCGTTTCCGGATTTGATATTCTTCCCGGCGAGAGCGCTTCCGCGGCATGGATACAAATCGCCGCTGATTCTTATAAAGAGGTCCGCAGGCTTATTAAAAAGTATAAGAGACCATCTTCCGCTCTCGCGGTCGCATCGTCGGCCATTTCGGCGAGCGCTTCGTCCACCAGAGCATTGGGCATATCCCAAGAGCAAAGCGTTATTTTTCAGGATATAGCCTCGCAAGTTCTTGCCGGATCGGCGAAGGAATTTTTGCACAGGGCGTCGGACGAGCCGCTTGTGCGTTCTCTTTGGAAAGTGGGGATATCGGGCAATTACCCGCTTGTCCTTTTCTTTATTCGGGACGTGGAAGATATGCAGATATTAAAACAGGCGGTGCAATGTTACGAATACTGGAAATCGAAGGGGATAGAAATAGATATAGCGATTCTGAACAACCAGCCGGGAAGCTATCTTAAAGTATTGGACGACGAGGTTGATTTTATGATCAGCCAGGCGAAAGATAACGTTTCGAAAAAAGAGGGAAGTTCCATCTATCAGGTGAAATCCGATCTGATCTCCTCCGAGGACAGGGAAGCGCTTGTCTCTATCGCCCGATTTGTCGCGGACAGCCGAAAGGGAACCATTTCCGAAATAGTGGATAAAAGATATAATCTCGCGGCAAACATAAGAACGCAAAAATTCTCTCCTTTACTGAAACCGTATGAGCGTAAATATCCGGGAATAATCGCCCCCAAACTTTCGTTCCCCAACTCATGGGGAGGGTTCGACGCGGCTGCCGGCGAATACGCCATGACCGTTTCTTCCGATCGGATGCCTCCGAACTCATGGAACCACATTATCGCCTTTGAAGACTTTGGCACGGTCGTTTCCGACTCGGGTTCTTCGTACACGTGGTCAAAAGACAGCCATGATAATAGGATAAGCGCTTGGACCAATGATGCTCTTCTTTACCGGAGCGGCGAGATCGTTTATCTGCGGGATGACGATACGGGAGAGATATGGAACCCAACGCCTCTTCCCGTAAAAACACAGGAACCTTTTCTGATTCGATACGGATTCGGTTACGCTTCATACGAGAATTCGTATTCGGACATGGATCAAAAATTGACCGTATTCGTTCCTCGCGGCGATACGGTAAAGGTCAGTTTATTGTCCCTCAAGAATAAAAGCGGCAAAGACCGCCGGTTTACCCTTTATTATTATCTCGAACCGTCCGTCGGCGTGTTAAGGGACCATTCCCGCGACCGTATTTTTTTCGACTACGACCAGGCCGGACAGGCTATGTTCTTCGGCAACGAGTTCAGGAACCAGATGGCCGGGAGGATGGCTTTCGCGTTTTTCGGCCAGGAAGGGGAGGTCGGCTGGACGAACGACAAGAGGGAGTTCATCGGAAGGAGCGGTTCGTACGAATCGCCTCAAGCCCTCAAGAGATCTTCGCTGTCCAACTCTGTGGCGTGCAGACCGGAAAATTGCATAGCAATTTCTTTAAAAATAAATATTCCTGCCGGCAAAGAGGTCGAAATGCCGATCTTTGTCGGAGAAGCCTCTTCTCTTGAGCAGGCGAGGCAAAAAGTTTTGTCCTGGAAAAACAGCGGGTGCCACAGCGAGGCCCTTGCTCAAGTTAAAGACTTTTGGAAACAGAAGCTGGGCAAGGTTTCCGTTAGGACCGGCGATCAGGCCATAGATCTTCTTATGAACGGATGGCTGATCTACCAAACTATTTCATCGAGGATATACGCGAAAACAGGTTTTTCCCAGCCATCGGGAGCATATGGTTTCAGGGACCAGCTGCAGGATGTCTGTTCGCTTATTTGGTCCGATCCTTCTTTCGTCCGGGAATTTATTCTCAAGGCCGCATCGCATCAGTTCAAAGAAGGAGACGCTCTTAATTGGTGGCATGACTATAATATGTTCGGCATCCGGACCGTTCTTTCCGACCATCAACTGTGGCTTGCGTACGCTCTTTTCGAATATGTCAAAGCAACGGGAGATGTTTCCATCCTCGAAGAAGAAGCTTCGTTCCTTGAGGGGCCGGCTTTGTCTTTCGCCGACAGAAAAGAGTGGACCGGAATTCCTGAAATTTCTTCCGAGAAAGCGTCCGTATTCGAACACGCTATGCGCGCGATCGAGAAGAGCTGTGTGTTCGGCGCGCACGGCTTGCCTCTTATGGGTCTTAGCGATTGGAACGACGGTCTTAGCCGGGTGGGAAACCAAGGCAAAGGAGAAAGCGTCTGGGTGGCATGGTTTTTATTGAGGCTTATCGACATTGCTTTGCCGCAGCTTAAAGAGCGCGGCCAGATCGAGAGGATGAACAAATTTTTTGATATCCGTTCGGCCGTAAAACAGGCGATAGAAAAATTTGCCTGGGACAAGCAATGGTATCGAAGAGCATTTTTCGATAATGGCTCCGTCCTTGGTTCCAGGTCTCTCAAAGAATTCAAAATAGATTCCGTGGCCCAGTCGTGGTCTGTCCTTTCCGGCCAGGGAGATGAAGAAAAATCAAGAACGGCGCACAGATCGATGTTTAAAATGCTTTTCAAAGAAAAATATTTTTCCCTTATCGATCCGGTGCTCAAGAACGGTTCTATCGATCCGGGATATATACGCGATTATCCCGCGGGGATCAGAGAGAACGGATCTCAATATAATCACGCCGCTCTTTGGGCCGTGCAGTCATACTCGCGCATCGGCGAGTACGACACGGCTGAAAAGATACTCAAGCTTATCAATCCTATCGAACGTTCGAACACAAAAGAAAAAGCTTCCGAATATCGCATCGAGCCTTATGTGATCGCATCCGATATTTATGGAGGAGAGCACGCGGGCAGAGGCGGCTGGTCATGGTATTCGGGTTCGTCCGCGCTGATGTATACGACGATCCTGGAACATATTTTAGGGGTACAAAGGAAAGGCTCCGTTCTGTCCGTTTCGCCGCACATACTCAAGACCATGAAAGAACCGGCAATAACCCTGCCGTGCGGCAAGGCTAGCTATCATATTACGATCAGGAATCCGAAGGGAATTTACTCAAAAGTTCTATCCGCCCTTCGCGATAACATGGAATGCGACCCCTCGCAGATACCTTTCATCGACGACGGAGAAGAACATCAGATCATAATAACGCTTGGATAATTAAAATTGAAAAGTTAATTTTAAATAATTATTTTTTCATGGAAAAATTGCTGTTGAAAGTATCCGGCCTCTACGGGTTAGAGCTTAAATTGGTCCGTAAAGTGGAGAGCGGTTTTTTGAGCGAGAATTATATTCTTGAGGGCGGGGATATAAAATATTTTTTAAAGAAATATCGGTTTGACGACCAGGCCAGGATCGAGGAGATACATTCGGTCAAGAAATATTTTTTTGACGGGGGAGTGCCGGTTATCTTTCCCTTGCAAACACGCGACGGAAGGACGTTCTTTCCGCTTGAGGGCGGATATTACGCGCTTTTTCCTTTTGTGGACGATAACCAATTCGAAACGGAAAAACTTGCGGACGAGTCCATAGATTCTTTGGGCGAAACTTTGGGGAAGATACATCTTTTGGGAAAAAATGCGGACCTGGAAATAAAAGAATGTTTCAAACCGTGGGACAGGGAGGCGACTCTCGAGAAGATCAAACTTATCATTGACCAAATGGGAAACAGAAAGCCTCTAAGCGATTTTGACAAATTGGCATTCAGGAATATAGAAATGAAAAAGAGGCTTGTCTTTTTAAACAAAATAAAATGCGAAGACCTGGATATGCCCAGCGATCATTTGGTTCACGGCGATTATCTCGTCCATAATGTTTTCTTCGGCGAGAATGGCAAAGTGTCGCATGTGTTCGATCTTGAAAAGGCCGATCGCGCCCCGAGGTCTTACGAGCTTTTTCGATCGATAACGTACAGCTTCTTTGGCGGAGACATCGGTCCGGACAGCCTTGCGCGGGCGAAAAGATATTTCGACGCTTATTCAAAGGTTTACCCTATATCCAAAGAAGAAGCCAAAAAGGGATTGATGCTGTCTTATTTGAAATCTATCCATAGAGTCTGGGTGGAAGGCGAACATTACTTAAAAAATATCGACCGAGTGGACGGCTTTCTATTGGCCGATTTCAACCGTACCAAATATTTGTCGAATAATTTGGACGAGTTTGAAAAATTTTTGACTGCGTAAATATTGTTAAGATGAAAAGATGAGAACAGTTTTGTCCGTCTATTCGGAATATAAAATAATGCCGAGCCTTCAGCGGCATCAGCTTCGCGTTGCCTCTGCGGCAAAGATAATATGCGATTCCATTTCATCATCTCTTGATCGAGAAGGCATTATTACCGTTTGCCTTTTCCACGATATGGGCAATATCATCAAGTCCGATTTGGGGTATTTTTTGGATTTTCTGGAACCGGAAGGATTGGAATATTGGCAAAAGGTCAAAGATGAATACGTAAACAAATACGGACCCGACGAAAAGATCGCCACGGACAGCATCTGCCGCGAGATCGGACTGTCGGATGTCTGGATGGATCATCTCAACTTTGTTGGATTTTCAAAGATCAAACAAGTTTTTTTGAGCGATTCTTTGGAAAAAAAGATTTGCTGTTACGCGGACCAGCGGGTCGGGCCTTACGGCGTGCTTTCCATAGACGAGAGATTAGCAGAAGGAAGAAAGCGTTACGAGGGGAAAAAGGAACTTTATGCCGCCGAGGAATTCGAGGAGGCGGCCCGAACATTAAAGAATATCGAATCGCAAATATTTTCCCGCGCCTCAATAAAACCAGAATTCGTTAGCGACGAAAGCATCCAATCTTTAATTTCCGCCTTGTCCGAAAAAGAGATCGGAGAGATATAAGATGCTTGGAGAAGAGCAACCTCCGTTTAACCGCCTTACGTCTCTGGCGGTTTTTTGATAAAATGTACATATTCTATGGAAACCAACGTTTTTCCCGTTTTTTCCGAGCCGGTGCAGATCGAGTTCAGGAACTATTTGACCGGACAGATGATGTCGCTTAACAGCGCTGATTTTTTGTTTGAATGTTCGGAGGAGAATGTCAGGCAGATCGCCGCGATATGCAGCCAAAAGAATATATATGACCGTTTGTTCAAGCCCAGGCTTAACGGCCAGCCGTACACCATCGAGAGCGCTAGGGATTTTGTCCATTGGTCCAGAAAGGGCTGGCTGGAAAAAACGCATTTCGTTTTTTTGGTAAAAGATATCAAAGACCAGATAGTCGGTTCTTTGGACATAAAGTCGTCCGATCTGAACGAGGCGCCGATAGGGTATTGGGCCAGCGAGCATGCGCGCGGTTTTATGACCAATGCCGTTTTGGCGTTGTGCAAGGCGGCGCGCAATGCCGGTTACAGATCTCTCTATGCCTTGGCGGCCCCGGATAACCAGAAGTCCATAGGCGTTCTGCGCAGGGCCGGTTTTCAGGAAAAAGGAATGGTAGATAAAGACGGGAAAGAACGCGTAAAATATAAGATACTTCTCGGCCGCTAGGCTTATAACTATTATGAAAAAACAGGTATTTGTCGTCCATGGCGGCGAAACGTTCGATACTTATGAAGAATATGTCGAATGCTTGAAGGGATATAAGATCGGTCTTGAAGATATCAGGAACAAAAAGAACAGGTGGAAGAAAAATTTGGGAGAGGACCTTGGAAATGATTTCGAGGTCATCTTGCCCCAGATGCCCAACGAGATGAACGCCAAATATGCCGAGTGGAAAATTTGGTTCGAAAAGTTCTCGCCGTTGCTCAATGAAACAGTTGTCCTCGCCGGCCATTCTTTGGGCGGAATATTTTTAGCCAAATATCTTTCTGAAAATGTTTTTCCAAAAAAGATCATCGCGACATTCTTGATCGCGGCTCCGTATGGCGAGAAGGGATGCAAGCCGACGCTTGGCGATTTTATCCTGCCTCAAAGTTTGGACTTGCTCCAAAAACAGGGAGGTGAAATATTCCTTTATCAGAGCAAAGACGATCCGTTCGTACCTTTTGCCGACTTTGAGAAATACAAAAACGCTCTGCCCGGGGCCAAAGCAGCTGTTTTTGAAGATAGAGGACATTTTCTCCAAAGCAATTTTTTAGAGCTGGCAGATGATATCAAAGCCTTGAACTGGCTTAATTGATCTGCCGGTAAGAAAGTCGTTCGGCGATTTTTTAGCTGGGATGATGCCGCGTCCCGGTTTTTTGAGCGATGGCGGCGCGCGCCAGCTGGACAATTTTTTAAAATAGGGTCAAAAATAAAAGATAACAATTGAGGCCAATAGATCAATGATGAAAGAAAACACTAAAGATAAAAAAGAGGCGGGTCCGAGCCTCCTCGGTCTTTTGCGCCCTTATGCTTTTTGGATAACAGCTCTTGTCGTTTTGACCGTCGCGGCCAGCGGTTTGAACCTTGTCGTTCCAAAAATAATTTCGAACGCCATTGATGCCTACGGCCAAGGGAATTTTGTTTTGCAAATCTTGGTAACAGAGCTTTCCCTAGCAACTATTTTTATCTTCATTCTCACTTATTTGCAAAGCATAGTGCAGACTTATGCCTCCGAGCGCGTTGCCAGAGATCTGCGTTCGCGGCTGATCGAAAAGATATCAACCCTGGAATATTCGTACATCCAGCAAACCACTTCGGCCAAGCTTTTGACCAATCTCACTTCTGATGTGAACGGAGTGAAAATGTTCGTGTCTATGGCAATAGCCTCGATCATCTCTTCGGTTTTCCTTATCATCGGAGCCAGTACGCTTATGCTTTTGATAAATTGGAAGTTGGGGATTACTATTTTGGCTGTTATGCCGGTGATCGGAGGAGCGTTCTTTTTTGTTTTTGGAAGGGTAAAAAAACTTTTTAAAAGATCACAGGAAGCCATTGATTGGCTGAACAAAGTTATCAACGAGAGCGTGCTCGGATCCGCCTTGATACGCTTGGTCAACTCCCAGCAGTCCGAATACGCCAAGTTTGCCGCCGCTAATACCGAGGCAAAAGATATCGGGCTAAGCATTTTGCGCCTTTTTGCCACACTCATTCCGGTCATCAATTTTGCGATGAACGCCGCGGTGATCATTATTCTTGCTTTGGGCGGGAGGTTTATAATTTCAGGAGAAATGACCCTCGGAGATTTTACCGCGTTTATCAATTATCTTACCATCCTTGTTTTTCCTATCGTTATGCTCGGGATGACGAGCAATATGATCGCCCAGGCCACGGCTTCTTACCAGCGCATTTCGCAGGTTTCGACGGCTAGCCGCAAAGAAGACAGCGGCATGGTCACGTCTCCGTTGAGCGGAGATATATCGGTGAAAAATGTATCTTTATCTTTCGGCGAGAGAAAAGCGCTTAAAAATATTTCTTTTTCCATCAAGGCCGGAACGAAAACGGCGATCATCGGTCCGACGGCGGCCGGCAAAACGCAGCTGCTTTACCTTCTTACCGGTCTTATCCAGCCTGACTCCGGCGATATAGAATATGACGGAAAAGATATAAACCAATATGACAAATCTTCTTTGCACAAACAGGTCGGATTTGTGTTTCAAGACAGCATTATCTTTAATCTTACTTTGAGAGAGAACATAGCTTTTAGCAACGAGGCCAAAGACAAGGATATCGAAAAAGCTATCGCCGCCGCCGAGCTTTCTGATTTTATCGACGCGCTGCCCGAGAAACTCGACACTGTCGTTTCCGAGCGCGGGACCAGCCTTTCGGGAGGGCAAAAGCAACGCGTTATGCTGGCCCGGGCATTGGCTCTCGATCCCAAGATATTGCTCCTTGACGATTTTACCGCCCGCATCGACAACAAGACCGAGCAAAAAATATTGGATAATATCCAAAAGAGCTATCCCGGTATTACCCTTATTTCCGTGACCCAGAAGATCGAGCCGATCGAGAATTACGATCAGATAATACTTTTGATGGAGGGAGAAGTTTTAGCGTCGGGAACCAATAGAGAGCTTATGCATAAATCGCCGGAATATATGCAGATATACAGATCGCAGCAAAGCACCAACAACTATGAATTACATACTTAATAAAAACGACGAGCAGAAAAAGAAATTATCGCTGATGGCATCGGTGAAAAAACTGGCTCCTTTTGTCGTGGGAGAAAAGAAAAATATCATAGTGGCGTTCGTTGCTATCATCGCGTCTTCAATGTGCGGACTACTAGCCCCGTTTCTCATCAGCCATGTCATAGACACTTACGTGCAGGCTAAGGATTATCGCGGTATTCTGATCTTTTCTGCAATCCTGTTCGGAGTGGGGCTGATCGAGCTTTTTTCCAATTATCTTCAAACCATAACAATGGGCGGCATCGGACGAAGGCTGCTTTTTAATCTAAGGAACGCCATCTTCACTAAGCTCCAGGAACTACCCGTTGCTTTTTTCAACCAGAACAAGGCGGGAGATCTCATATCCAGGATCAACAACGACACTGATCAGCTGAACCAGTTCATCTCGCAGTCTTTTATGCAGTTTTTCGGCAATATTTTTTATATCATCGGAGCGGGGATCGCGATGCTCTTTCTTAATATCGAGCTCGGGTTGTCCGCCTTGTTGCCAGCGCTGATCGTGCTGTTAATAACGCAGATGATCTCCGCCTGGGTTCAGCGAAAAAATCTCGAGAGTTTGCAGACCGTCGGATCGATGAGCGCGGAGATACAGGAAAGCCTGGAAAATTTTAAAGTCATCGTCGCCTTTAACCGGTTCGATTATTTTAAGAATAAATTCAATGAAGCGAACCAGAAAAATTTTAACGCTTCGATGATGGCCGGGATAGCCAGTAATATTTTCGTTCCTATATATGGCTTGGCTTACGGTTTTGCCCAGCTGGCCGTGATTGCTTACGGCGTCTATTTGATCTCGATCGGTAATTTTACCGCCGGATTGCTTGTCGGTTTTCTTTTGTATCTTAACAATTTTTACAGTCCGTTGAGGCATATGGCGATGATCTGGTCATCGTTGCAACTTGCTTTGGCCGGACTTGATCGCATTTCGGAAATATTGTCCCTTGAATCGGATATGCCTGTTGTTGCGGGAGGAGAAGAAAAGCATTCTGGACCGGTGGTGGAATTTAAAGGAGTATCTTTTTGTTATGCCGACAGCGGAAAAGATGTTTTGAAAAATATTAATTTTAAGTTGGAGAGGGGAAAAACTTACGCGCTGGTCGGTCCGACCGGCGGAGGAAAGACAACGACCGCTTCCCTTATGGCCCGCCTGTACGATCCATCGAAAGGAGAGGTTCTTTTCAACGGAAAAGATGTCCGCTCTTACCAGCCCGGCGACCGGGCGCAGAAAATAGGTTTTATTTTGCAGGAACCGTTTTTGTTCACCGGCACCGTCCGGGACAATATATTATACGGCAACGAAAGATGTAAAAATTATTCCAATGATCAGCTGGCCGCGGCGCTGGAAAAGGCGGGGCTTTCCAAACTGTTGGAAAGGTTCAGCCAGGGGCTTGATACGAAGGTTGCCACCACGGGCGATTCTATCAGCTTGGGGCAGAAACAGCTTATCGCTTTTATAAGAGCTGTTTTGAGAGACCCCGAGTTGCTTATACTCGACGAGGCCACCGCCAATATCGACACGGTCACCGAACAGCTTTTGGAACAGATAATCCAAAAACTGCCGCCGCAGACCACCAAGGTCATCATCGCCCACCGCTTGAACACGATCAACGATGCGGACCAGATATTCTTCGTCAATTCGGGAGATATCACTTTGGCCGGATCGATGGAACAGGCCGTGAAGATGCTGTTGCAGGGCAACAGGGAAAGCTAGGGATGCGGAGAACAAAAAATATTGATATGATATTAATATGATCAACTTAAAATATATTTCCGGGCTTAAAGAAGAATTGGATAAAAAAGATGAAAGATGCAGGCATATTTTGGATGCCGCCTCCGCCGCTTTAAGGGACCTGGACTCGCGTTCTTCGGAAGTGCTCAAGGCGTCAAAGGTATCGATAAACGATTCTTTGAACGGCAGGTTCGATCTGGCCGGGGAAGCTCTTGAAAACGCGGTCAAAAAATTGGAAGATCTGGATAAAGATGTATCGGCTTTTAGAAGATCGTTGGGAAAAGAAATGTCCGATTCGACGGTGACAGCCGGCAATTTGCAGAATGTCAGGATCGATTCCGCGGAAAATATTTTTTCCAGCGCGGCGGAAGAGTGCCTTGAGGCGAAGCTCCTCTATATGTACCTTTCCAAAAAGGGAAAGGTCGAGGCCCCGAAAGAGAAAGTCTTCAGCAATTTGGAAACTTACGTCGGCGGTCTTTGCGATATGTGCGGAGAGCTTTTAAGAAAAGCAAAATTGGATGTTATCAGCGAAAGGCGCGACACGGAAAAGATAAAGACCTATTATGCCGACGTGAAAGAGATCTATGACACCCTTTCTTCGTTCGCGTTCAGCAACAGGAGCGGGCTAAGGGCGAAAGTGGAACACCTTAAGGGATACATAGCGGGCCTTGAAAATATTCTATACGACGCGACCGTCAACAAATAGAGAAGCGGCGGACTTTTTTCAGGTTTTTTGGTATAATAGCGGCAAGGTAAAAGATAAAATAAACATAATATAATCACGATCAGATGCAATCCATACAAAAATACGCTTATATAGTTTTAGCACTTACGATCGCCGCCGCCGCCGGGGTGGTCTACATAAGCAGCCGGTCCAGCCAAATGGCTCTGGACACTTTGCAGAGCAGCCAGAATAATGTTGTTTTCCAGTCGGCTCCGGCTGACCCCAAAAATGGGACATACATGATCAATGGCGTCGAATTTAAACTTGTATCCGGCGAGGCGGAAAAAGAAACGATCCCCGGATCCGCGTCCAAAGATATCGTAAAAATATTCGGCGAACCGGTCTACGGAGATATTAATGCCGACGGCAAAGACGAAGCGGTAATGTTTCTAAGCATGCAATCAGGCGGCAGCGGTACGTTTTTTTACGCTGTTGCTTCTTACAAAACAGATAACGCGTATATCGGAGGGGACGCCGTTTTCCTTGGGGATAGGATCGTTCCGAAGAATATCAATATAAATACCGATGGAGAGATCAGCGTCAGTTATATCGGGCGAAGGGAAGGAGAGCCCATGACCGCAATTCCTTCAATGAACACGGGCAAGCATCTGGTAGTAGAAAACGGGGTATTGATGGAAAAAACCAAATAGCCCCTATTCTAACGTCTTAAAAATGGCCAAGGAAACACCTGGGCCATTTTTTTATTCATAATATTGGTTTTTTGTATTACACAGGTCCGACCTGTGCAATTTTGGTTTTTTCTTCAAAATCCTTGACAGAAGAGTAATTTTAGTGTATCTATAATAAGTAACTTATATACATCTCATTAGTTTTTTAATTTCAAGGAACACTGCCTTGAAAGTTTAAGCCAAAAAGTTGCATTTAGCTTTATCTAAAAACTCGCGAGACCAGCCGGCCCCCAATTTTAATTTATAATGGCCGGGAGTTATTTTTAGAAAAGCCATGCAGACAACCAGATTCAATAGCAAAGGAGCCAGAAGATCTTTTTCAGGCTCAAGATCAGCCAGTTCAGGGTCCAGATCGTCCAGATTTGGCGGAGGAAGATCGTCCGGACGCTTCGGCGGCGGAAGAAGAGCCAGCCGCGGACCAAGAATAGACCCTTCGAAATTCATCAGCAAAGCCATGATCGTCGGAGAGGAAAAACCGTTCATTCCCGAACACAAGTTCGAGGATTTTAATGTTAAGCAGGAAATGAAGCAAAGAATAGCCCAGAGAGGTTATATTTTGCCGACCCCGATCCAGGATAAGACCATCAACCATATTCTCGCGGGAGAGGATGTAGTGGGCATAGCCGAAACCGGCACGGGGAAAACAGCGGCTTTCCTCATTCCCTTGATCAACAAGGTTCTGCTCCACAGGCAGCACAAAGTTCTTATAGTCGCGCCGACCAGGGAACTTGCCATCCAGATCGATCAGGAATTCAAACTTTTCGCCAAGGGAATGGGCATCACTTCAGCCTGTTGCGTTGGAGGAGCGAGCATTGCCAAACAATTGTCCGAACTCCGCTACAACAACAACTTTATCATCGGCACCCCCGGACGCCTTAAAGATTTTATTGACCGCAGAAGAATAAAACTCTTCGAGTTTACCACGGTCGTTCTTGACGAAGCGGACAGGATGCTTGATATGGGGTTCATCAACGATATGAGATTTTTGATGGCCGGTATGGCCAAAGAAAGGCAAACATTGTTTTTCTCGGCAACATTGTCGCCGGAGATAGAAAAACTCGTCGGAGAGTTCTTGCATAATCCCGTCAAGATCTCGGTAAAGACCAGAGAAACCGCGAAGAACGTCGAGCAGAATGTCGTCAGGATCGGTCCTGGAAGAAGCAAAATAGACACGCTGCACGAACTTTTGATCCAGGAAGAATTCAGCAAAGTGCTGATATTCGGCAGGACCAAACACGGAGTGGAAAAACTTTACGAGATACTTACCGAGAAAGGGTTCAAGGCCGAATCCATCCACGGCAACAAGAAGCATTCCAAGAGGCAGAGAGCTCTTGAAATGTTCAAGACCAGCCGCATTCAGATATTGGTCGCTACGGATGTAGCCGCCAGAGGCCTCGATATCTCGGATGTCAGCCATGTCATCAATTATGATCTTCCGGAAACCTACGATGATTATATCCATCGCATCGGCAGAACCGGCAGAGGAGACAAGCTGGGCAAAGCGTTAACATTCATAGAGTAGCCTTTCGCCAAAGGCGGTTCAAACAAAAAAACGGGAGTCCCGTTTTTTTGTTGGGCGGGTTTCGGGACAAATATCCGTTCCCGGAGAGAGGCCCGTCATCGGGCAGGTGTGCATTACTTTTATTTAGCAAGCGGCGGTTATTTTTGGTAGGATATAGAGAATATGAAGTTCTCCGATTATGCCGTAAAAGATACCGAGGAAGTTATAAAAGAACTGCAAACTTCCGAGGGAGGATTATCCGGACGGGAAGCGGAAAACCGTTTGAAAGCCCGCGGATTCAACGAAATAAAAGCAAAGGAGACGGGACTGATAGGCATATTTTTCAGGCAATTCCGGTCTCCGTTTTTTTATTTGCTTTTTGCCGCCGCGGTCTTAGCTTTTTTGATAAGAGGCAATGGAGACAAAACGGACGGCATAGTGATAATGGTTTTTATCATCGTTAACGCCGCCCTCGGATTTTTACAGGAGAGCCGGGCTCATCGCGCCGTGTCTCTTTTGAAAAAATATTTTTCGGCCAGGGTTCGCGTTTTGAGGAACGGAGTGGAAGCGAACATAGACAAAAAATTTTTGGTTCCCGGAGACATAGCTTTGTTGGAGGCGGGAGACATCATCCCTGCGGATATAAGACTGTTGAAAACGGAAAATTTTTTAATAGATGAGTCGGTCTTGAGCGGAGAATCCGCGCCTTTGGCGAAAAATGCGCAGAAGGCGGTCAAAAAAGACCAGGAGATGTTCGAAGCGGAAAATATCGCTTTCGCGGGGACCTCGGCCATCTCCGGCAAAGCCCAGGGAGCGGTGATCGCTACGGGCAAGAACACGGTATTCGGGGAGATAACCAAATTGGTCTCGGGCGCTTCCAGGGAAAGCGCTTACGAAAAGAGCTTGTTCCGGTTTTCAAGCGTTATTTTAAGGATAGTTGTCGCGACCATCCTTTTGATCTTTTTGGCCGATCTTTTCATCAATAAGGGCCGGAGCAATTTTTCCGAATTTTTGGTTTTTTCCATCGCCTTGATCGTGAGCATTTTGCCGGAAGCTTTGCCTTTGGTGGTCACTTTCGCCCTTTCCCAGGGAGCTATGAAAATGGCCAAGGAAAAAGTTGTGGTCAAAAGGCTTTCGGCCATCGAGGATCTGGGAAACATCGAAATTTTGTGCAGCGATAAAACGGGAACCCTTACCGAGAACAAGCTTCGTTTGGAAAAAATATTTTCCGGCGATAAGGATAAGTGCTTGCTTTTTTCTCTTTTAACGTCGTCGATCATAAAAGAAGAAGTAAGCTCTTCTTTGAATCCTTTTGATCTGGCTCAGCTGGAGCAGATGCCGGGGTCGGTAAAAAATTGTTTTGATAAATTCAAGGAAATATCCGATCTTCCTTTCGATAATATCCGCATGATGAGCAGCGCGCTGGTGGAAAATGAAAAAGGAGAAATGATCTTGATAGTCAAGGGTGCGGCGGAAATAGTCCTGGAAGCGTGCTCCGGGCTCGAAGGAAGCCTTACCCGGGAAACGGTTATTGAGGAATTGCGCAAGGAAGGAAAACAGGGAAGAAGAACTCTGGGAGTCGCTTTTAAAAAAATGGATAAAAGGGAATACTCCCAGAGCGATGAAAAAGGCCTGACGTTTTTAGGTTTTTTCTCTTTCGTGGACCCGCTGAAAAAAACGGCGAGAGAGGCTATCCGTTCCGCTCAAAAGATGGGCATAAAGATCAAGATATTGACCGGAGACAGCAAGGAGGTCGCTGCGGCCATAGCCCAGCAAGTCGGACTTATCAGGGATCCCCGCGGAGTGGTCCTCGGCAAAGAATTGGACGTTATGTCCGAATATGATTTTATGAGAGCCTGCGAAAATTTTTCTGTTTTCGCCCGGGTTTCTCCGCAGACCAAATTGAACATAATCAAGAGCTTGCAGAAGAAGTTCGAAGTGGGATTTTTGGGCGAAGGAATAAACGACACCCCGGCTTTGAAAATGGCCAACGTTGGCATCGTGGTCAAAGAGGCCGCCGACGTTCCCCGCGAGGCCGCTGACGTGGTTTTGCTGGAAAAAGACCTGCGGGTCATTATCAACGGGATCAAGAACGGGCGCAGCATATTTTCGAACATAAATAAATATATAAAATGCGCCTTGGCCAGCAATTTCGGTAATTTCTATTCGATCGCTCTTATCTCTTTGTTGATACCGTTTTTGTCGGGAGTATATTATCTCCCGATCTTGTCTATCCAGATCTTGCTCGGGAATCTTTTGTCCGATTTTCCTTTGATATCCATAGCCACCGACAGCATCGACCCGGAAGAGCTGAAAAAACCGAGGTATTATCAGCTCGGCCAGTCCGTTCCTTTGATAATTTCCTTGGCCTTGGTCAGCATGGTCTTTGATTTTATTTTCTTCGCGATATTTTACAGATCCGAGCCGGGGATGCTCCAAACCCTTTGGTTCATCGAGAGCATTCTCACGGAAATATCCCTTATCTTCGTGATCCGCACCCGCCATCTTTTCTTTAAAGCGAAGAGGCCCGGCTTTGCGCTCATGCTGTTCACGATACTGGATGCCTTGATCATATTCTCCCTGCCTTTCACCGCCTTAGGAAGAGAATTTTTTCATTTTGTCGTACCGCCAGTCGGATCTTTATTGATCATCTTATTATTGGTGGCGGTCTATTTTGCCCTTAGCGAAACGGTAAAGCTGATCTATTTTCATCGTGTTTGGAAAGACGCTCCGGCCGAACCTGCGGCTGATTGATATCGGGCCAAGGTATAAAAATAATTTGATCCGATATGCTAGTAGCGGGAAATGGAAAAGGCCATTTCCGGCTGTCATTTTTTATGAATAGCGATCTGCAAAAACGGGAGCGAAAACTTAAACGAATGCATTCCCTCATAGACAAATGCCAAAAATGCCGGTTGGGCCGAACCAGGGATAAAGCGGTTCCCGGCGAAGGTCCCGTCGGGGCGGAATATATGGTCATCGGACAGGGGCCGGGAAACGATGAAGATAAAACGGGGCGTCCTTTTGTCGGCAGATCGGGCCGTTTGCTTACCGGTTTTTTGGAAATGGCCGGGCTGAAAAGGGAGGATGTTTTCATCACTTCCGCGGTCAAATGTTTTCCCACGCCTCCGGACAATAGGAAACCCAAGAGAGATGAGCTGGAGGCTTGTTTTCCATATTTGAAAGAGCAAATAAAATTAGTAGGCCCGGAAAAAATAATTCTTGTCGGCGAAGTTTCTTTCATGCTTTTTTTCCCCGGCAAGCGCTTAAAAGATCTCCGCGGCCAGTGGCTGGAAAACCCGGAATACGAAGGCAGAAAATTTTTTGCCACCTATCATCCCGCCGCCGCATTAAGATTCCCGGGCATCTGGAAAAAAGTCATTGAAAAAGATTTTTTTAATATCGGAAAAAAGAGCGAAGACCGCAGAACAAAGATCTCCGAATAGAATTTTTCGCGAGAGCCAAAGGAGATTTTAAAAAGATCGCCAGCGAAGGTATTTTTTGTTAAAATCAGCTTATGGAAAAAACATTGTCCGTCGGTTTAAAAAATTTTATCCGGAGGGCGGCTTTTTTTGCCGCGGCGCTGGCGTTATTCCTTCCTTTGCTGTGCCAAGCCCGCGATCAGAGGACGCTGAACGATTGGTATATAAAAGATTTTCATTCCCAGATCACGGTCAATAAGGATTCTTCTCTCTTGATACAGGAAGACATAGCGGCCGATTGCGGTAATTTGCCGGATAAGCATGGTATTTTCAGGATCGTCCCGACGCAGACGAACGCGGGGGACAAGCAGGTCAGAACGCCGGTGAAATTGGTAAGTATCACGGACTTCGACGGGACCCCTCTAAAATATTCGGCAAGCGAAGACAAGTTTAACCACACTATTACTTGGAAGATCGGCGATCCCGGCAGAACGGTGAAGGGAGAAAATGATTATAGGATAATCTATTCGGTGCAAAACGCCGTTCGTTCCGACAGGCAGGACGCCGATGAATTCTATTGGAATTTGAGCGGTAATTTTTGGGAGATACCGATAGATAAATTTTCCGCCGATATTATTCTTCCCGAAGAAATAGACAAGAGCGTTCCGATAGATCATTATGCCGGATCGCTTGGCTCGAAAGGGAAAACCGGCCTGGACTATGTTTGGACGGGAGATCATTCCGTGAGATTATCTTACTCCGGCATTTTGGATCCCGGAGAGGGGGCAACGGTCTCCATTTCCTTTCCTAAAAATATTTTTACGCCTTATCAATTTTCTTTTTTTGAATTGTACGGAGATTATCTTTGGCTCTTTCTCCCTTTGTTGGCTTTTGCTGCTTGCTATCGGATATGGCTAAAATACGGCAAAGATCCGGGAAGGGATAAAGCGATAACTCCGGAATTTGAAGTCCCTGGAGGATTGTCTCCGGCGGTTTTAGGCGCGTTGGCGGCGAATGGAAACGGAGTAAGCCTTGAACAAACTTTTACCGCGGCAACGATCGTCAATTTGGCCGTGAACAAATATATTACAATAGAGGAAACGAGCCAAAAAGGTATTTTTGGGACAGCCTCGAAAGATTACAAACTGAAAAAAATAAGGGCAGAGGATGAATTTTCAAGATTGGATGTACTGGAAAAGTTTATCGCCGATGCGCTTTTTAAAGACGGCGGCGAAATATTGCTCTCCAGTCTGAAATTAAAGCTGGAAGGAAGGTTGATGAACCTCAATAAAATAGCTTCTGGTCACCTTGTTTCTAACGGGTGGGTGGTCCCAAGCGGCCAAAAAGTCGGCCTTGTTTTGCTTCTTGTTTCCATCCTGATGTTCGGAGGAGGGATATTTCTTGGCGTTAGATACGACTCGTTGATGCTGGGATCCTCCGCAGTTGCTTCGGCGATCATTATTTTTATCTTTGCCGTTCTCATGCCAAAGAGGACGCCTATGGGGGCCGAGCTTAATTGGCGCATCAAGGGTTTGAAAATGTATATGCAAAAGGCTGAAAAGTATCGCCAGCAATTTTATGAGAAGGAAAATATTTTTGAGAAGCTTCTTCCTTACGCCATAGTCTTGGGCATGACCGGAGCTTGGATCAAAAAAGTGGAAGAGATCTACGGCAAAGAATATTTTTCGGCGTATCATCCAGTTTGGTATATCGGTTCCGGAAATTCGATCTTCAACGCGGACAGTTTTTCTTCCAGTATGGACAGCTTGTCGTCCCAGATCGCTTCGGTGGCCGGAACGTCTTCCGGTGCGGGCGGCGGTGGCGGATCCGGCGGCGGAGGGGGAGGCGGCGGTGGCGGCGGATGGTAAAGATCCGCGCCAAGGCAAAATAAATTTATACGACCATAATATATATAACCAACTGATCCCTAAAGGATATTAAACCGAAATTTTTATGAATAAAATGCTATCGCTGGTCAGCCAGCACAATCAATGGCGCAAGCAGTGCGTCAACCTGATCGCTTCCGAGAATGTGATGTCGCCGCTTTGCGAAAAGATGTATGTTTCCGATCTGATGCATCGTTATGCCGAGGGTATAACTTTCCACCGTTATTATCGCGGTTTGAAATTCGTCGATCAGATAGAAGACCTGACGCAGCAGGAGTTCAAAAAACATTTCGGCGCCAATTTCGCCGAATTGAGGCCGATCTCCGGGACCATCGCCAACTATGCGGCTTTTTCGGCCATATCGCAGCGTGGCGATAATATTTTGTCTCTGGGCATTGAGAACGGTTCGCACGTTTCCCACGAAGAGGCGGGAGCGGCCGGATTTTTAGGGCTCAAAGTGGAATGGCTGGAATATAACGACGACTGTACTATGAACGTCGAGCGCAGCGTTGATAAAATTTTAAAGAACAAACCGAGATTCATAGTGATCGGCGGTTCGGTGATATTGTTTCCGCAGCCGATCAAAGAACTGCGCGCGGCTTGTGACAAAGTGGGAGCGAAGATAATTTATGACGCGGCCCATGTCCTCGGTTTGATCTCTGCCGGAATATTCCAGGACCCTTTGCGCGAGGGGGCAGACCTGATCACCACGTCCACGCATAAAACTTTCCCCGGCCCGCAAGGCGGGATGATCTTGGGGAACGTCGACGAGCCGACCCAAAAAATGATACAGCGCAGGGTCTTTCCCGGATTTTCTTCCAACCACCATTTGCACCGCGTGCCATCGCTTTACTGCGCGTTAAAAGAGATGCAGGAATTCGGCAAAGATTACGCCGGGCAGATCGTGAAGAATGCTCAGGCTCTTGCCGGAGAACTGGCTAATCTCGGTTTTAACGTGCTGGCCAAAGACCGCGGTTTTACCCAAAGCCATCAGGTATTGGTGAATTGCGGCCAGCCCGGTTCAGGACAAATTGTTTCCGAATTGCTTGAGCGCGCCAATATTATTTTGAATAAAAATATTATTCCGGGCGACGGCCAGGATCCCAGAAATCCCCGCGGCATTCGCATTGGCGTTCAGGAAATGACCAGATTCGGGATGAAAGAGCCGGAGATGAAGCAGATCGCCAAATTCATCAAAGAGATAGCGCTCGACAAGCGCAATCCGGAAGAAATCGGCAAAGAAGTTTCCGCCTTCCGCAACGGATATCAAACGATAGGGTATTGCTCCGAAGAGTAGTCCTATGTCTTAAAAAATATGCACAGGTGACACCTGTGCATATTTTTATTTTTAGAAATGTCTTGGCTGGGATATTTTGCCGTTATTGACGGCCATCTTTAAAAACGCTATAAATCCAGGAAAGGTTCCCGCTATTTTAAATATAAATAAAAACTATGCTAAAAACGAAAAGTATTTTTGGCAGAAGCGTTGTCGCATCTCTGGGCGTGATCAAGAGATTGCTTGCATATTCTTTTTTGTTCTCATTGGCGGTTTTGGTTTTTTTCGCGTTCGCGCTTGGCCTTTGGGCGGCTTTCCCTTTTCTGGGGAAAAATATTTTTGACGCAGCTTTTTTCGCCTTCTGGCTTTATTTTTCGTTTTTTCTTTATTGTATTACCGCCGCAGCCAGAGAAGACATTTTCAGGCCAAAGCTGGCGGGGGAAAACAAGGAAAAGCTGGAGGAAGATAAAAAGATTTTTTTTGGAATGCTTCGTACCAGTATTATCGCCTCCGTTTCGATATTTTTGATTTATTTTTGCACCAGAATATTCGCATAGTTTTCGTTTTCGCGGCTCCCTTAGCGGAGCCGCTTTTGTTGTTTGACAATATCCGTTGGATAGTTTATATTTACTTGCAATCAAATAGAGCGCCCCGAGATGAACAAAGGGCGTTTTACTTGATCAAACAAGCTATTTAAAAATTTATATGGAAGTTTGCAAGCGGCTGATCGCCCGTTTTTTAAAAAATCGGCGGCCAGCCGTTTGCAAAAAGGTTAGGCGGCAAAGTTAAGGTAACCAAAAAAATAACATGGTACCTAAATATTTTTTCACGCCTTCACTAAACAAAGAAATTTGCTTGGAGGTGTATGAGGAAAACAAGGAAGACGAATACGTCATAATCGTCCACGGGACGATGACGGATCCGTCATACTTTAAAGGATTGGTTCGGGAACTATTGAAAGTCCGCATAAACGCGGTTATCGTCCATCTGGTCGGGCACGGGAAAAGTCCCGGGCTGAACAGGCCGTTTTGTTTCAATGATATGAAGCAAAATATAAAAGATGCGATAACCTGGTCTATCGGCCGCTACAATAAGAGGCCTCATTTAACGGGTACGTCCCAAGGAGGGTTCCTGGCAGCAGCCGTTGCCGCCGAGGATGGGCGCATTAAAAGCGTTTACCCTCACGGCATTATGCTGCCAAAATTGAACGCAAGCATAATGGTCACGCGATATCCTGCTTCTTTAGCCGGTTTTACTCCGGCAATAAGAAAGGTCCTTGATCTTTCTTCCCGCCTTTTTCCGAGCATGCCGATACCTTATCGGTTTTATATCGATCCTAAAAGGATCGGCTCGGAGAGGATGGTAAGCGTAATGGATGATATGAAATATTATCCATTATGGCATGTAAGCTCTTTGTTCAACGCCGATATGTCGGGGTTGGAAAAAGGGCTGAAATGTCCGGTCGGGGTTATTGAGCTTGAAAAAGAAACTCTTTTCCCCAAGGAATACATCGAGATGGTGTATAAAAGATTGAACGCTCCGGTGAAGAGGATATTCAGGATCGACTCGGAAACGCATTCCGCTTTTTTCTTGGAGCCGAAGAAGATCGTCGACTCCATCGAGCCGATGATAAGGGAATTTGCCTAACCGCAGAAAGATAAAATATCCACGGGTTTTCCCGTGGTATTTGTTTTTAGAGGCGTTTGGGAGGGATCCGGTCCTTAGGCCGATAACGGCTTTGACTTTACCCGTTTTAAGGGTAAATTAGAAAGCAATAACATATGCCGAAATTCTTAAAGTTTTTCTTAAGATCTTCTGCCGTTTTGATCGTTTTGGCGGCCGTGTTCTTTGTTTGCGGATATGCGGAAACTTATAACTTGAATGTCTCGCGGACGGTCATCAAAGACAGCGATATCCCCGCGCAGTTCGAAGGGAAAAAAATAGTTTTCGCTTCCGATTTCCATTACGGAATATTTTTCGGCAGAGACAGGATGGCCAAAACCGTCGAAAGGATAAACAGTTTGAACCCCGACATTATCATATTGGGGGGAGACTATGTTGATAAAGATAAAAACTACGTAGGCCCTTGTTTTGAAGAATTGGCAAGACTTAAGGCTCCGTTAGGAGTTTACGCGATCCTTGGAAACCACGATTATAAATTTCCGGGATTGATAACAAGCGCGATAAAGTCTTCCCAGATAATATTATTGAAAAATAGCGGGCGGTGGATAGATGTCGGAGGAGAAAGAATAAGGATCGGAGGCATCGACGATTTCTCTCTTGGAGATCCTGATCTGGAGCCAGCCTTGAAGGGAGTTTCCGAAAATGATTTCGCCGTTTTGGCCGCTCATAACCCTTTGTACATAGACGAGATATCCAATAATTTGGTCGATCTGGTCTTGTCGGGACACAATCACGGGGGGCAGGTGACATTTTTTGGCTGGGCTCCTCTTTTCTCGTTCTGGCCGGAAAGAGGCTATGTCAAAGGAGAAGTGAATACCAGCTTTACCAAAGCTATCGTCTCCGGCGGAATAGGAACCACCGCTTTGCCCGTTCGTTTCTGGGCGAGAGCCGAGATCAACGAAATAGTTTTGGAGCCTTAACCTGTTTTTTGGAAAAATTAAAAGCGCCGGCTATCGGCGCTTTTTCAGTGGAATTTTTAGAGATAATCGTAAAAAAATATAAGCCAGTCCACACGAGGTGAACCGGCCTAGAGCAACGCTGACGCAAACAGTAAAAGAGCGAAGGCGAGCCCCATGAGGAGGAGGAAACAGATGTCGGAATACTTTGAATACCAGAGTTTCTTTATATACTTGATCACTTTTTTCAGTGCGTTCGTTCCCAGCGCCTCTTCGGCCGTTGCTGCAAGTATTTTTTTCATTCTTGACCCAGTAACCGTTTTCATTTGTAAAACCTCCTTTAGTGGTTTCTTAAATGATAATTGCTGGGAAGACATCTGTCAAATCTGGCGGTAACGGTCCTTTCTTATGCTATAATGAAAAAAAGAATAATAATCAGATCAAAAAAAATTATGGCAACAAAAACTTTTACTCCAGAGGAAGCTAAAATAACGGGAGAACAGCTTGGGATAGATTGGACAAAATTCGATGTCGAACAGTTTCGATCAGGCATGGATGTCGAGCTGGAGCACGGCACGCGCGATCCGAAGACCAACGTTACCAACGATGATATGGCGATGACCGGGAAGATAGCCCTGGCTCATCTTAATGAATTTCCGGACTATTACACTCGGCTGGAAGCTATGGAAAAGGAAGCGGACCAATATTGGAACAGCCGGAAATAAGAACTGTCGGATAAAATAATATTAGGGGATGGAAGCAGCGGGAGATGCCGCTGCTTTTTTGTTTGATGATAATTATTGTTGTATAATTAGATCCAAGAAGATTATTTTCAGATATGAAGCCTATTTTATTTATGACTTTTTTTCTCGTCCGTAAAAAAGGTTTTACCCTCATCGAGCTTTTGGTCGTGATCGCCATCATCGGCATTCTGGCCGGGATGGTCGTGGTGAATATGACCGGGGCCAGCGAAAGCGCGAGGATCGCGAAAGGCAAAACATTTTCCGAGTCGATGAAGAGGTCCATGTTTTCTTCTCTCGTGTCGGAATGGAATATAGACGAGGGATATGGCAATACCATAAAAGATACTATTGGATCCGGCAACGGAGACCTTACCGGGCATGCTCCGACGTGGCTGGCCGGAAGTTCGTGCGCGATAAACGGCTGTTTGGATTTTAACTCCGCCTCTTCCCAATACGTCGAGATACCGAATTCTTCTTCTCTGCAATTCACCGATCAGTTTAGCATAGAAGCTTGGGTTAAGAGCGATAACGATATGGCCTATTCTTTGATCTCCAAAGGCACTTATTTCGGTATTTACCAAGGTTGGCATATTTCCACAGCCGGATCTCCATCCAGTTTGTTATTTGAGGTCTGCGACGGGGTTAACCGGAGTTATATAGATTTTCTTACCGGCAGGAAATTCGGATGGACGCATATAGTCGCGGTAAGGGACGGGAACCGCATACTGGCTTATACCGATGGCGTTTTAAGATCAACATTGACCAATTCGATAGGGTCGGTGGTGAACAGCACCAATGTTTTTCTGGGACGCAGAGCATCGGCGGCGGGATCTTATTTCGACGGTCAGATAGATCAGGTTCGTTTTTATGACAAGCCATTGCTTCTTTCCCAGATAAGGCAGGATTATTTTTCCGGATTGGATGGCCTACTCGCCAGCGGACAGATGTCCCGGGATGAATACCAAGAAAAATTAAACAAATTCAACTATGCGATTTCTGAAGAATAATAATTTAAAAAAAGGTTTTACCCTCATCGAGCTTTTGGTCGTGATCGCCATCATCGGCATTCTGGCCGGTTTGGTCGTGGTGAATATGACCGGGGCCAGCGACAGCGCGAACGTCGCGAAGGGGAAAGCTTTCGCAGCTTCTGCTCGTAATTCCCTTTTAAATTCGATGATCTCTGAGTGGAGGCTCGACGGGAACACCCAGGATTTTTTAGGGATGAACAACGGCACTGTTTCCGGGAATCCGCAGTATAAGGCCGCGGGGGATTGCGTGTTCGATCAATGCCTGGAGTTCGACGGATCAACTGATTGCTTAAGCATCGGTAATCCGGAAAATTTACAGCTGACCGGCGATATGACGATCTCGATGTGGGTCTATCCGACCAACGTTGCAGGAGGCAGGGAGAACCCTATAGACAAAGCTTATGGCGGAGAATTTGCCTTGACGCAGGAAGTTAACGGATCCCTCTCTTATTATCAAGGTCCCAACGGCGGAGAGGTCTCGGGCTATCTGTCCAGAGGATGGACCGGTGTTTTCAAAAATAACGTTTGGATCAATTTGATACTAACTCGGGATGCGGCGGCTCATTCGATCAAGCTGTATGTCAACGGATCAGACAAGGGAGAAGGGGGATCTTCTTGGCAAAACGCAAGCACAAGCACTCAGCCGGTTACGATAGGATGCGGTTATGCCGGAGCGGGATTTCACGGAAGGATCGATAATGTCAGGATATTCAACAACAAGTTATCTTTAGCTGAAATAAGGTCGGATTATCTTTTGGGCTTGAAAGATCTGCTCGGTAAAAAATTAATAAGTTTTGAGGAGTATTCCAAAAATATAAATGAATCGGAATTTGCCCAAGCCGAAAAATAGCGCCTTTACCCTCATCGAGCTTTTGGTCGTGATCGCCATCATCGGCATCCTGGCCGGGATGGTTGTGGTGAATATAACCGGGGCGACCGATACCGCGCGGATAGCGAAAGGCAAAGCCTTTTCTGCTTCAATTAGAAATTCTTTGCTTCTCTCCCGCGTTTCTTCGTGGAGTATGGATGAAGGGAACGGCAGCGGCGTTGCCGATGCGTGGCCGGGCGGAAATGCCGCGGCGATCTACGGTCCGGTCTGGTCCTCGACCACCAGCTGCGTGTCAGGAAGCTGTTTGTTTTTTGACGGATACAACGATTATGTGCAAATAAATGATAGCAGTTCTTTGGATGAAGTTTTTGGAACGGAAAATTTTACTTTGGAGGCTTGGGTCTATCCTCAGGACTGGATCAATTACAGGGGCATAATAAATAAAAGGCAGAATGGTTACTATAGCGCCAGCCCTGGAGGGCTTTTTGCCGACGCTTCAGGAATAAAATTTATTATCGGAACCGGCAACCCGGCGGAGTCGGCAAATGCTTTGGTCTACCAGCCCAGTCTTGACCAATGGCATCATATAGCGGCGGTGGCGAACAAAACAACGATGTATCTTTACGTGGACGGCCAGCGCCGGGCGAGCACGGCCATCACTCTTGACCCGCCGTCCAACGACGAGCCTCTTTGCATCGGAAGTTTTTATCAAACGACCAGAAGTTTTCGCGGTTATATAGACGAAGTAAAAATTTACAATCAGCCGATGCAGGTAAGCCAGGTTTCCGAGAATTATTTCGCCGGCTTGGGAAAACTTTTTAAGAAAGGGATGATCTCCGAAGGAGAATACAGCAAAAGAGCGCGGGATTTTGCGGCGAGAGGAAAGACTGAAGGAGGGGCGGAATAGGACAAAAAGCATACGCTTTTTATAAAACGGCATAAATTTGTTAAAATGCATTTATGTATTGCCGCGGAATATTTTGTCGCTACAACTATGGCGGAGGTTTTACCCTCATCGAGCTTTTGGTCGTTGTCGCCATTGTTGGCATTCTGGCCGGGATGGTCGTGGTGAATATGACCGGAGCGACCGATAGCGCGCGGATGGCAAAATCCAAATCTTTCTCCGGCTCGATCAGGAGCTCTTTGCTAATGGAGAGGTCTTCGGAATGGAACTTGGACGAAGGGTCGGGAGCTACTGCAACCGACGGTGTCGGCATCAGCAATTGTGTTTTGATCGGCAGCCCGGTTTGGAAAACAGGGGCCGATTGCGTGTCCGGTTCGTGTTTGCAATTTAACGGCAGTAACACTTATGCCAATTGCGGCGCCGATCCTTCGCTTACTCCGGCCAGCATAACCCTTGAAACCTGGGCGAAGCCGGCGACCATGCCGACCTGGATGGGAATAATATCCAACATGAGCACATGGGGAACCGGGTTCAGTCTGCAAATGGGAACAGCGCAAAATATAGCGATCATGGTGAGCGGATCTTATCTGCAAACGACTTGGAGGCCGGAGGTCAACAAATGGTATCATATTGTGGCTACCCACGATTCTCAAACGAATCTTAATGTTCTTTACGTGAACGGCAAAGAGGAGAGAAGATCGACGCAGGCGATATCTTACGAGTCCGATCCAAAAACATATATCGGCGTTTTTTATACCCCCTCCACTCTTGTTTTTTCGGGGACTATCGATGAGGTAAAAATATATAATAAAGCTTTGACCTCATCTCAAATTAAAAATAGTTATATGGCGGGATTGGATCGCCTTCTTGTCAATAAACAGATAACCCCGGGAGAATACGGACAAAAATTAATTGGATCAAATCCAGACCATGAGACAAAATATCAACCGACAAATTAAAAAAGGTTTTACCCTCATCGAGCTTTTGGTCGTGATCGCCATCATCGGCATTCTGGCCGGGATGGTTGTGGTGAATATGACCGGGGCCAGCGAAAGCGCCAAGATCGCGAAAGGTTTGTCTTTTTCTTCGGCCATGCAGCACAAGATGGTTATGAGCTGTGTCGGCAATTGGAACTTTGACAACCAAGACGCCAGCGATTCTTCCGGGCAAAACAATAACGGCATTATAACGAGCGCCACTTTCTCCGGCGATACGCCTTACGGCAACAATATAGGGAACCAGTATTCTTTGAATCTGGACGGAGCGAACGGTTATGTGGATTGCGGCAATAACACGGTTTTCGATTGTACGAACGAGATAACTTTATCGGCCTGGGTAAAGCAGGGAACAGGCGGAACGGGATACGAGATACCTCTGGCGAAATTGAGCTCGTATTTTCTCGGCGCGCGTTACGCGAACAAAGCCACGTTCGGTTTGTTTTTTACCGATGCTACTTCTTATTATCTTAGAAGCAGCGATTTGCCGTCTTCCTGGCTGGGAGCTTGGCATCTGTTGGTCGGGACATATGACGGTTCAACGATGAAATTATATATAGACGGCACGCTGAACAATCAATACAGCGTTTCGAAAGTTATCAGAACGACGACCAGCGATGTAGTATTGGGCAGATGGAGCACAGGCGACAAATTCAACGGATCGGTCGATGACGTCAGAATATACAGCCGGTCTTTATCCTCCGATCAGGTTTCCGAATATTACAGATCGACCTTCGGCCGGTATGCCGGACGGCAATAAGCATATTTTTAGATAGGTTTTTTGAATTTTTTTCCTGATTTTAGGTCTTTCCCCCGGTTTTTTTGCCGATCGTCCGGCTGGTGTTATAATGGTCAAGGATAAAAATTTATTTCATCGGCGATAATGGCGTTCGGCCTTTTTTAGAAATTACGAATTTAAGCCTTATGGTTATTAAAGAGATCTCTCCAAAAATTTGGAATTTTAAAATTATAGGAGGACAGAAAGCTTGGGAAGAAGTGGCTTATTCCGCCCGTATGAGCGGCGTGCCCGAGATCATCACCGGCGAGGATATTTTCAGGATGATCATCGAAAACGATTACGGGTCCGCTCTGGAGCACGTCATCGTCAAATTCGATATCAAGATGAGCAAGGGCAACGCCCCCGAATTGCTTGAGCACCGCATGGCCAGCCACAGCGGTTTTTCCACCCGTTATATCGCCGCAAGCAAAGGCATCGACGCCGGAAAACAAGGTTTGCCCATAGAATTCAAAGAGGGGGAGGAAACATACGAGATCATAGTGCCGTGGCATTTGTTGGCCAACAATCCCAAACAAGCGGAAGAAAAGGAGAGATTGCTTGGAGCCATCGAAGCGAGCTTGGAAGCTTATCAAAAAATGATAGCCAATGGCATACCGCGCGAAGTGGCCAGATATTCTTTGCCTTTTTGCAAGGCCGTAGGCATCTACCACTACACTATGAACCTGCGTTCGCTTTTGAATTTTTTATCTTTGCGTTTATGCGTCCGCGCTTCGGCCGAAATGCGCTGCATCGCCAGCCAGCTTTATCTGTTGCTTGAGCAGGAATTGCCTCTGATAAAAGGGATGGTCGGCTGCCGCGGTTTTATGCTGGGCGTTTGTCCGGAAAGCGGAGTGACCGGGGTGCGCACAGGGAAACAGCTGACCTATTATCCGATCTGTCCTTTCCGCGCCAAAGAGAGCAAAGTGTACGTTCCAACCCGTAAAGAGTTTATGCAGGCCGGCAGGAGCCAAGGATTTGATCGCGAAACGGCGGCGGTGATCCAGAAAGAGATATTTTCCCGCTGGGCGCGCTGGGATGCGAAATGAACATTTTGACTTGCCGGAGAAAAACTTTTATAAGAAGAAGAGTAAAATAATAAATATTAATAATAATCATTGGCAAAAATTTATTATATGGCAAACGAAAAATTAAATATTCAAATAATGGGATCAAAGGACGAGACTTTCAATAAATTGATGGAAGTTACCACCAGGGCGGTAAAAGAGGCGGGGATAGACGCCAGCGTATCGTCCGGCGATGATGTCAAAGAAGCTATAGAAATGGGCCTTAAAATGCCTTTATTGGTCATAAATAACAGGCTGATCATGGCCGGAGAAGTCCCGGAGCTTAAAGAACTGAAGGAAATATTGACGGAAATCAAAAACGATCCCGGCTGTTTGGATGATGATTGTTGCGGAGACGAATGCGATTGCGGCTGTGACCATGATCATGGCGAAGATAAAGATAAAGGGTGCGGATGCGGGAAGGATTGCGGATGCTAATTTAAGAGTTTTTAATTTTATATCGAAGTGAAAAAGATATGGATATCCCCGGCGTTAAAGACATAGTCTTGTGCCAAGACGATATTTCCGATGAACTTTTGAGCGTTTTTTCCAGGTCAAAAACAATAGCCTGGGATATCGAGACGTCCGGCCTTGATTGGAGGACGGAAAAAATAGCCACTTGCCAGATATATGCTTTGGGCGGTCCGGCGGCGATCGTCAGGATGGGAGAGAGCAAACCGAAGAATCTTTGCTCTCTCTTATGCGACGGGTCGGTTAAGAAGATCTTTCATTATGCGATGTTCGACCTGCGCTTTATGTCCAGCCATTGGAAGGTCGAACCGAAGAATATCGCCTGTACCAAGATCGCCATAAAACTTCTAGATCCGGGCCATTTCAGAAAACATGGCCTCAAGAACTTGTTGAAAGATATGTTCCAGATAGAGATAGACAAGACCCAATGCCTTTCCAATTGGTTCGCCGAAGAACTGTCCCAGGACCAAAAAGATTATGCCGTCAACGACGTGATCTATCTGATCCAGCTTTTGGAAAAGCTCGAATCGGAGCTTGAAGATCAAAATTTACTGGATACGGAATATGAATGTTTCGCCGCTTTGCCGCTGATGGTCAAGCTGGAAGTGGATGGATATAACGGGATGTATGATTATAAGTGATAAAATAACTATTCATTATGGCCGGACAAAACAGATCGGAGATCAAAATAGGGCTGGAAGTGGAGGTTGTCCTGAAAGCCGATCAGCGGACAGGCAGGCTGACGCGCGGCGTTGTGGCAAGAATATTAACCAACTCTTCTTTTCATCCCCACGGCATAAAAGTTATGCTGCAGGACGGCCAGGTCGGCAGGGTCCAGAACGTTATCTCTTCCGGTGAGAGACCTTAGAATCTTTTCCACAGTTTGCCGCCTTATATCCAAGGCGGTTTTTTGATAGAATAAAAGCATCAATAAATTTTTATTTTTCTCGGAGCTGCGCGCTTTCGAGAAGATCATAGTGGCGAGGCATTTTAGCTCCGGCCGATATGTCTTTTTTTACAAAATAATTATCCGTTTCCTTCGGCAACGTTGGAAATATCCCGTTATGCAAAAAAATATATCCATCAAACAATTTTTATTATTAGCCGCAGCAGTTTCCGGTTTGGTCCTGTTCGGAGCTAAAGATTGTTTTTCCGAAGACCTGGCCAACTTGCCGACGATCAGCGTTGCGGCGGAACCCTCTACGGTCATGGCCGGAGGATCGGTGACGATCAGCGTATTGGTCCCTTCCACTTTTTCGATAATAAGCCCCGCAAGCGCGATGCTTGAAAGTCCGGCCGGTACAAGCTATGGACCAGTAAGCCTATCTTTATCCAGCGGAACATCTTCGACTAATTGGATGGGACAATTTTCCCTCCCTGCCGGATGCGAATTGGGAACATGGAAGGTGAGCAGGGTCTATCTTACGGACAGCGCTGGCAATGCTAGAAATTACTATTACGGAAATGGTATATCCGCCGCTGTTGTTTTTTCGGTCATAGCAGGTTCCAACGATACGCTGGAAACAGGAGACGCCCCGAACACTAATGACAACGGCGCAAACCCTGCCTTAGATTGCACCTCTATTGTTTATTCGGCTTGGAGCTCTTGCCAAAATGGATCTCAATCAAGAACGATAGGATCATCTTTTCCAGCGGGTTGTTCTGCGACAAACGCCGTTTTGACTCAAGCTTGCACCGTTTCTTCAGCTTGTACTTATTTCACTTATTCCGATTGGAGCGCTTGCAGCAGCACCGGCCAGCAGACCCGGACCATCCTTTCCAAATATCCGTCCGGCTGTACCGGAGGCCAATATGAATCTTTGAGCAGGACTTGCAATACTGCCGGCACAAGCACCAGTACTGTTTCTTTAGCCTGTACTTTTACTTATTCTGACTGGAGCGCCTGCAGCAGCACTGGCTATCAGACCAGGACAATTACCTCCAAGTATCCCCTCGGATGCACCAGCGGCCAATCCGAGTCTCTGAACAGATATTGTGCTGATACCAGCACTACCACTACCGCAACAACAACTTGTGCTAAAGACGAATGGTCTTGTGAAAATTGGGGAACTTGCGTTGGCGGCATTCAACGCAGGGCTTGTAAGATGGTGTTTGATTGTCTTGGCGTCGAGAGTGAAAAGCCGAAGGTCGAGACGACCTGCATTTCAACAGTTCCTTCCACTTCTACCGCTGCTTCCAGCCATTGCCAGTATAAATTTTCCGATTACGGACCTTGCGAGAACGGCAAACAGCGCAGGGAGATATTATCGCGCCTGCCTTCCGGATGCGTGGAGAATTTAAAAGAACCATTGGAAAGAATCTGCGGAACTTCGGTTTCAACTTCTTCCAGTCCATCTTTATCCGAATGCGGTCCGAATGATTGGAAATGCGGCGAATGGACGGAATGCAATTCTGACGGCAAACAAACTCGAGTTTGTTCCTTTCCTTCCACCTGTGCGGTCCCTTCGGGAACCCAGAAACCGGAAATAAGCAGGGGGTGCGGAGATGGCGCGAATGTTGCCGGGAAACCGGTTGCGGCAACGGGAGGCGCCGGCCAAACATGGGCCCAATCCTGCTCTCAAACCGGTTCAGGCAGCAGAGAGGATTGCGAACTTTATTCATACCGGACCAAGATAGTGAAAGAGTGTTTGGCTAATAATTTGAAAACCCAGGACGAATGCCGCCAATACTTTTTGGATAAATACGGGAAGCCTTTAAAATGTCTCGGGATGGAAGATCAGAAGTGCTATTCTTTGATCAACGACCTCATTTTGTCTGACTTGAAAGTTGCGATCACTCCTGAAAATAAAGAGATATTGTCCGGTCTTTCCGGACGCACAGCCGTGGTTAGCGCCGGGAGCGGAACGATCACGGTTGATCCGGCTGCCGGCGCGGCAGGCGGAGGGAAAGAAGTAAAAATGGAAAATATGCCTTTGGCCCGATCGGGCAGCGCGGAAAAGTTTTCCGTTTCCTTGCTGTCTATGGCCGTTTCGACATCTTCCCAGCAACAGATATTGTCTCCGGTAGCCATTGTTTTCGACAGCGACAAGAATGGAATAGCCGATGACGTTGAAAAACGTTTGGGAACTTCTTTTAGAGATCGCAGCGCGGTGACTCAAGATCAGATAGAGTCGTTAAGCGGAGTCGATCAAGCTTTGATCGCGGGCAAATCTTTAGAACAGCCTAAGCTATCCGATATCGACCCCAGTGAGTCTTTGACCGTAGGCTCCGTCGAAACTGTCGAACCGGCGGGCGATGTCGTCGGGTCCGCCCTTAGGCTCCAAGGAAAAGCCCAACCCGATCAGGTTGTGACGTTATTCATTTACAGTACCATACCGATAGTTCTTACGGTCAAAACCGATGCTTACGGCAATTGGATATACGATCTGGACAAAGATCTTGCTGACGGCCAGCACGAAGTTTACGCGGTCATTAACGATAAAGAAGGACGTATCGTAGAATCCAGCGCCGCCGCTCCATTTTTCATTCAGGAAGCCAAAGCCGTGACCGTTGATGATTTTATGAAGAGCGCGCAAATAAGCGCGACCGCTGAAGGACCGGAGAACATTATTAATTTTTATTTGATAGGAGGCGGAGCATTCATTTTGATCGCTGTCGGCGGCTTCCTGCTTCTTAGAAAGAAGTTAACAGCAGCGGAATAACTCTATGGCCGGTAAAAATAGTCATTCGAAAATAAGATTTTTGGCGGACAACAAACAGGTTGTTTATTCCATCCTTTTGATGATCGTCATCCCCGGAGCGGTTGTTTTTAACACGTGGTTCCTTTCGGGATATTTCAGGGACGCGATAGACCGCAGTATCCAGGATAAGGCCATCAGTATCGGCCAGTCTATTAATGCCGGATTAGCCGACAAGCTTTCTTCCTCTGAAGAGATGCAATCTTTTGTAGATGACTGGCAGAAGTATAATGAAGACGCCAAGATGTTGGATATCCTTTATCCGGGACAAGATAGTTTTAAGCTGGCAGCCAGTATGGACAAAGCCCAGGTTGGCAAAGAGATAGGAGTTAAAGACGGGGCAATGGCGTATGTCATAGCTTGGAACAACGATTATCCGACCACTCAAAGGGTTCTCGATAATAAAGGAGGAAGCAATAATCCTTATTGGTTGGTGATGATGCCGTTAAAAGATCTGCAGGGCAACAAGCAGGCTCTTTTGGCGATGGAAGTATCAACAGATGCTGTCAGTTCTATTTTGATGTCGGCCCTTAGCCGTTCCTACCTGATATTGATGTTGACAGTGCTATTGATAGTATTGCTGCTGTTCGTAAACTCCCACCTTTTCGAATATTCCATATTGTACAACAAGATAAAGGAGATAGACGCGATGAAGGATGATTTTATTTCTATCGCTTCCCACGAGCTTAGAACTCCGGTTGTGATCATTAAGGGATTTATTTCTTTGGCGGCGGAAGAGTTGGAGAAAGTATCCGGCGCGGAGAAAGTTAAGGAATATATGTCTATTGTCGGCGTTTCCGCCGATCGCTTAAGCCTTTTAATAGACGACCTTCTGAACGTCAGCCGCATCGAGCAGGGCCGGTTGAAAGTCGATCTCCAGAAGATGGACGCGCTGCCGATCATCGAGGAAACGGTTAAAGAATTTAAGGTCCAGGCCGATGGGAAAAAATTATCTCTCGTCTATGCGTCCGATCCCGGGACCAAGTTTAACGTTGCGATAGACAAAGACCGGTTCAAACAGATAATGATAAATATAGTCGGTAATGCCGTGAAATACACGCCGGCAGGCAGTATTGAGATCCGGGCCAAGAATAAAGGCAAGAGTTTGATATTGACTATTAAAGATACCGGATTGGGAATGTCGGCCAAAGAAAGGGAGCATCTGTTCGAAAAATTTTACCGCATCAAGAAAAAAGAGACCGAAGAAATCATCGGCACGGGCTTGGGTTTGTGGATCACCAAACAGCTCATAGTTATTATGAACGGTTCCATCTCCGTGGATTCGATAGAGAACGTAGGCAGCCAGTTTACGATAGAACTGCCACTGGCGGAGTAGCCTCAAAGCGTAAAACGCAAAACGAAAAGCGTAAAACAACAATATAAAATTTAAAACTATCCGCTTCGCGGGCTGGATCCGCAAAAAGTAAGAGTTGTTTTAAGTTTTAAGTTGTTATTTATCGTTTTTCGCTTTGCATTTTACGCTTTTTAAGCTAGATTTAAATCAATGGAAAATTACAGTCTTTTTGACCGGGAAAAAGCGGCGCCGGAGATGGTTTTTTCGGTGTCTGAATACATTGAATTTTTAACTTTGAAAATAAAGCCTTTTGAGGTGAAGATCGTCGGCGAGGTGGGACAGGTGCAATTCGGACCCACCGGACACGTTTATTTCTCTCTTAAAGACGAGAAGGGAGGGGCGATGCTTAATTGCATCATTTGGAAATCAAGCTACAGGCTTTACGGCATAGAGCTGAAAGAAGGCATGAAGATCACGGCCGCCGGATATGCTGAAATTTACGCTCCGTCCGGCCGTCTGTCGTTCATCGCCAAAAATATTTCTTTGGCCGGAGAAGGCGCGCTGAAAAAAGAGTATGACCGCATCAAAGATCTTCTGGAAAAAGAAGGCATTTTCGCAGAAGAACGCAAAAGACGATTGCCGGCTTACCCTCATAAGATAGGGATCATCACTTCTCGCCAAGGCGCGGTGATGGCGGATTTCTTGAATAACCTGGGGAAGTTCGGTTTTAACGTGAAGATGATAGATTCGCGCGTTGAAGGCCAGGAGGCGGTGAAAGACCTGTTGTGTTCAATAAGATCGTTCAGGAAACAAGATATAGAAGTATTAGTGATAATGCGCGGCGGCGGATCCATGGAATCAATGATGGCCTTCAATAACGAAACGCTGGTGCGGGAGATCGCCAATTTCCCCTGTCCGGTGATCGCCGGTATCGGACATCACAAGGACGTGCCTTTAGCGTCTTTGGCGGCCGACGCGATGGTTTCCACTCCTACCGCGGCGGCCAATTTGCTGGGAGAGTCTTGGCAAAAGGCAGCCTTGATATTGGAAAAGTGCGAGCGCAAGATCATAGACGGCTATAGCGCCGTTCTGGAAGATGCCGGCACTCTGATAGAAAGAGCTTTATCCAAAGCGGGCGAGTTAAGGGACTGTATTCTTGGTAGATACGAGGAGATGGAGAACAAAGTGAGATTTTGCCTGCAGAAACTTGATTATTGTATCAAGAATGATGAAATAATATTGAAAAATTCGCTTAACAGGACGCAAGCCAGTTTCGGATCGACGATCAAGGAAGTCGAGCAGAAGTTGATGTATTCCGGGAGAATGGCTGTCAGCGGTTTTTGCTCTCTATTGGGCAATGCTTCCAAGCAATTGGAATATGCCCAGAAAGCGATAAGCATCAACGATCCCGAGCATCAGCTTAAACTTGGGTATAGCATCGCTCTTTGCGAAGGAAAAGTTTTGAGAAGCGTGGGACAGGCGCAAATAGGCAAGGCCATAGATCTGCGCGTTGCGGACGGCATCATCAATTCCGAGATAAAAAATATTAAGAAGAAATAAAAAAGATATGGAAAAAAAAGAAACAAAAGTTAACGGAAATTTGAGCAACAATTTGAAACAATTGGCGGATATCACGGAATGGTTCGACAAGCAAAAAGAAGTTGACGTTGAAGAGGGTTTGAAAAAGGTCAAAGAAGCGGTCGCTCTTATTAAGTCCAGCAAAGAGAGGCTTAAAGAAGTGGAGAACGAATTTGAAGAGATAAAAAAAGAGATCGATTTTGAGGAAGAAGGAAAAGAAGAGTCCCGATCGGCGGAATTCTAATATTCAATAAAAAGCGCCAGCTTGTGAAAAGCTGGCGCTTTTTTGTCGGCCGTTATTCTATCTCCACGGGAATTCGCGGCCGAAATGGCCCCAGACCGAAGTTTCCTGGAAGCTTATTTTTCCCAGGCCCAGAAATTCGTATATCCCTTTCGGCGACAGATCGTAGCCGGTTATTTTTTCGATCCTGCCGTCGATCTCGGCGACAGCCATCACCGGTTCTTTCTTGCCGATGGCATAGGCTATTTTAGTCCTGACGTTTTTAGCGTTATGTTTTTCAAGCAGATCAACGGCGATGCGCCTGGCCATATATGCGCCGCTGCGATCGACCTTGGTCCAGTCTTTGCCCGAGAACGATCCGCCGCCTACGCCGATCTCCGGTCCGTAATTGTCTATCACTATTTTGCGGCCCGACAAACCGGAATCGGCATCAAACCCGCCCATTTCCCACTCGCCGGCGGGATTGACCAGATATTCTTCGGCTTCGATCAAAGTACGGACGAGCTTTTCGAGTTCGGCCGTCTTGGTCTTTTGAAAACTGGCCACCACGGTTTTTATCCGTCCGTCTTCGATAGTGACCTGGGTTTTGCCGTCAAAAGGGTATTGGCTGTAAATTTTATTGCAAAGGTTCCTGGCCAGCTCATATTCCAACGGCATCAAATTTTTAGTTTCGTTCGTTGCGTAACCGATCATAATGCCCTGGTCTCCGGCTCCGCCGGTGTCCACCCCTTGGGAAATGAACAGGCTTTGCCTGGATACATACGTCCTGATGTCATATTCCGCCCCGACCAGGTTTTTTATCACGGTTTCGATATCGACTTTGGCATTGCTGGTAACCTCGCCGGAAACGGAAATGTTATTATGTCCGCCCACAAGCTCTATCGCGACGCGGCTTTTCGGGTCCTGTTTTAAAAATTCATCCAACAGGCAATCGGCCAAGTGATCACACATTTTATCGGGATGCCTAGGCGAAACGAATTCGCAAGTTTTGATGTTTTCCATATTTTTTTTGTTCTTTTTTTACTGCTTATTATCTCTCCAAAACAAAAACCCTTCCGCACAAGAAGAGTTTTAGCAAGGCTAATTTATCTTTCCCCGGGCGGGGTTGGATTTAGCACCTTTCGGATCTTGCCGAGGTTGCCAGCGGGTCAACGAGCCAAATCTCTCGCCGCGTTCTGGATAGCTTATTTGATTGTGTCCTTATTATAGCCGAATTATTTTTTCTGGAAAGGGGATGAAGCTGGTTCACCTTCGCTCTCCGAGCTACGGCGGATAAAGCCCGCTTTTGCTCTCCGAGCTTCAGAAGTTGGCAAAGGCCGGGCCTTTGCCAACTTTGCTCCTCGAGTCGCAGCGGGCAAAGCCCTCTTTCGCTTGCTAAGCTTCAGCGGGCGAAGCCCGCCTTTAACAGGTTTGGCCTATCTCAATGTCGAGCCTTCTTTGACGTCGTCGCTGACGGCGGTTAAAGATAGCTTTTCTCCGCCTTCGGCCAATGTTTCCACCGCCACCAGCATCATTCCCTGGCTGATCCCTTGGCCCATTTTACGCTCGGCCAAATTGACGGCAAAAACGCATTTCTTTCCCAGCAGCTGTTCGGGAGAAAAGCTCTTTCTTATCCCGGCAAAAATGGTTTTTTCGCCGACCTCGGCGTCAAAAGCCACTTTAAGTTCCAACAATTTTTCACTCCATTCCGGAGCTTGGCAGGAAACGATCTTTCCTATTCTTAAGTCCGCTTTATCGAAATCCGCGTATTCAATAGTTGGCTTCATAATGTTTTGTTCGCCTGCCGATATTTTGGCAGGCAAGTAAAATTATTTGTTTTATGATATTCTATTAATACAATAATTTAACTGTTTTTAAAATAGCTTTTTGGCTATTTGCCATTTGACGAGATCATAACGCTCCTGTATCTATAATTTGTGGGACTGGATCATTTGACCAGCCCTTTGTAACTAAAACCATTAAATTAAGTTTTTAAAAAATATGTTTGAACAGCTGAAACAATTGAAAAAATTAAAAGAGATCCAGGACCAATTAAAAAAGGAAAGGGTCGAGTTTGAGAAACAGGGCGTCAAAGTCGTGATCAACGGTAAAATGGAGATAGAAGAATTATACCTTAACCCCGATCTGGGAGTTGACCAACAGCAGAAGGCCGTTAAAGAGTGCATTAATGACGCGATGCATAAGGTTCAAATGAATCTGGCCCAGAAGATGTCCCAAATGGGAATGGGCAATTTCGGCTTATAATATAAAATGTCCGCGGGCATACCCCGCGGATTTTTTTAATTCTATGGAGATCAAAAAGATCACGGTGGGCGAATTGCAAACTAACTGCTATTTGTTCATCTCTGATGGCGAATCGGCGGTGATCGATCCGGGAGGAGAAGCCCCGGAGATTTTAGCTTGGCTTAAAAAAGCGGGCGCCAAACCGAAATATATCATCAACACCCACTATCATTTCGACCATACGCTGGCAAACCAGGCCGTCAAAAAAGATACGGGAGCTTTCATCCTGATCCACGAGGCCGAGAAGGATTTTATTGATTTCAAGGCGGACAGGTTCCTAAAGGAAGGAGAAGAGATAAAGATCGGCGGAGAGGTCTTGAAAATTATTCACACTCCCGGGCATACGCCCGGAAGCATTTGCCTGCTGGGCAATGGTTTTCTTTTTTCTGGCGACACTTTATTCGATGGCGGTTATGGCCGCACCGATCTGCCGGGCGGTTCGGACAACGATATGGCTCTGTCTTTGGAGAAATTGGACGATGTTATAGAGCCAAAGACCAAGGTTTATCCTGGCCATGGTCCGGAATTCATTAAGCTGGGGGAATAAAAACAGGTTATGGACAACTTGGTGTTTTATTGCCAAAGAAAATTTGGTAGAATTATTTTATATGGATACCTTTTCTTTGAGCCCGTATTCTTTGCCGCCGCTTATCAGCTCCGTTCTTTTTTTGCTTTTGGGTGCGGCCGTATATTTTAAAAACAAAAAGTCGAATATCAGCGTCACTTATTTTTTGATCTCTTTCGTCACTTTTTGGTGGCAGTTTTCCTGGTTCATATTGTTCAACTCCCAAGACGTTGCGCTGGCTTCCTACATGGTAAAGATAGGCTACATGGGAATAACTTTTATTCCTGTATTTTTTTACCATTTTTTCTTGGCGTTTCTCAATAAGGTCAAGGGCTTCGACAAATATTTTCTTTATTTGTGCTACATTTTGAGTTTTGGGTTCATAGCGTTGCTTTGGACGACAGATTTTTTAGTGCAGGGATATTATGAATATTTTTGGGGATTCTATCCGAAGACCGGATCGATCCAAATGATTTCGTCTATTTTCAACGGAGGAGGATCATGGCTGTCGGCTGGATTGGCCCATCTGCTGTTCTTATCTTTTTTAACTTTGGTTTCAATAAAAGGAATCCATATCCTGATGAAGTCTTTTTTTGAGGAGCGCAAGGAAAATCCCGCCAAAGCCAGCCAGATAAAATATATTACGATAGCCTTTTTGATCTATTTTTTGGCCGCTTCGGATTTTGTCGTAAACTACGGCGTTGAATTTTATCCGTTCGGATTTTTGTTCATTCTCTGCTTTCTAACGATCACGGCTTATGCTATCACCAAGTATCAGCTGTTCGAAGTGAAAGTTATTTTGACCGAATCGCTGGTCGGTACAATGGCCGTCGCCTTACTGGCCGAAATCTTGCTTTTTCAGACCCTTTGGACAAGAGCGTTCGGAGTGGGGGTTTTCCTTTTCTTTTGCGCCATAGGTTATTCGCTTGTGAAATATACATACCGCGAAGTCGGAGCCAAAGAAGAGATGGAACGCAAAGTGCAGGAGCGTACCGAGGAATTGGAGCAGAGCAAGAAAGTGGCCGAAGACAGGGCGCAAGAATTGGAGAAATGGTACAAGCTCACTATCGGCCGCGAACTGAAAATGGCCGAGTTGAAAGGCAAGATCAAAGAAATGGAAGATAAAAAGTAAGGTTTATGCTTAGCTATTTTGCTTTATCGGCTTTAATAAACGCGATTTCCATCACTGTTCTTGGGATTGTTGTTTATGCAAAGAACAGCAAAGAGCTGGTCAGCAAAACCTTTGCGGCTTTTTGTTTGGCCGTGGGTTTTTGGTCTGGGTTTTATTTTTTTGTGGCTTTTTATAGGAACGACCAGGGAGTCCGCTCTTTTTTGGTCAACCGCCCTTAACGTCGCGGCGATATTTACGCCTATTACTTATCTCCATTTCGTTACGGTTTTTCTTGGCATTTACGAACAGAAAAAGAAATTGGTCAAGGCCGGATGGATATTTTCTTTTGTTATATTTGCTACAGGCTTTACCCCTTTGTTCATCAGCGGAGTCAGGCCCATAGGTTCGATCCAGTGGTATCCGATAGCCGGTCCCAGCTACCATCCTTTCCTTATAGAATTCGCCGCGTTTGTTTTTTACTGCTGGTATTTGATGTTCAAGAATTTGAAGGAGAAAAAAGGAGAGTCGAATCTTCCGGTAAGATATTTATTGATCGGCACTTTGCTTGGATTCACCGGCGGAGCGACCAACTTTTTTAATTTATACGGCATTCCTATACCGCCATACGGCAACGGTTTGGTCGTTTTCATATTTATTTTTACGGCACTGGCGATCTCGAAATATCATCTTTTCGAAGTAAGAGTGGTCTTGACCGAACTTTTAGTGGTCATCATTGCGGGAGTGTCTTTGGCGGAGGCTTTGTTGTTCAAAACATTCTGGACAAGGTTTTTGGGATTCGGCGCGTTCGTTTTATTTTGCTTGATCGGCTATCTTTTGATCAAGAGCATGCACAAGGAACTTGGAGCGAAAGAGATACTCGAGCAGAGAGTCCGCGAACGTACGGCAGAACTTCAAGGTTCGAACGATAAGCTGGAACAGGCATACAACGAGGTCAAAGGCCAGAGAGAAGAGCTGGAAAAATTCTACAAGCTCACCATCGGCCGCGAAGTCAGGATGGCCGAGCTGAAGCAGAAGATCAAGGAGATGGAGTCGGCCCAGAAGCCAGATTAGCCTTTACTGGCTTGATCAAATTATCTAGAATTAAAGAGCGGGAGATCGGGATAGAGATAATAAGTTTAAGATAATATTCAATTAAAAAAAATTATGATGACATTTGGCGTTATAGTCGTATTCTTGGGAGTTCTTTTTCTGTTAAAAAATACGGGGGTGATCCAGATGGATATGAGTTTTTGGGGAATTTTTTGGCCCCTATTCCTTATTTTCATCGGTTTGAAAATGGTCTTTGGTTCGGGGATCAAACGTTATACTTTTTGGAATTGGAGCAAATCTTCCCGGCGCGATGAAGACCGCAACGATAATCAGCCTTTCTAACAAATTTTTTTGCAGATCTTTTATCGGACGCCGATCGTTGAGCGCATAACCGCGGCGTTCGATCCAGATCAGCGGAGAATTTTAACGCAATGGCAGAAGAAAATACTCAACAACAAAATACAAGAAAAGAGGAATTCAAGGTATCGGGCGATGAGATTTTGAAGAAAGTGAAAGAACTGATCAAAGAAGGCAATGTCCGCCGCATTATTATCAAAAAAGAGAACGGAGACACATTGATAGAGCTTCCTTTGACTATCGCCGTAGTGGGCACCGTCGTAGCGCCAGTATTGGCCGCAGTCGGAGCTTTGGCCGCCCTGGTCAGCAACTGCACTATCATAGCGGAGCGTAGAGAGTAGGCAGAATATAAGTTTTTATATGATTTAAAATGTCCCTGGCGAGAGCCGGGGCGTTTTAATTTTCGATCCGTTCGGCGTCTTTTCAGGCCGGGATTTTTTGGATGTGGCCAAGAAGAGAAAAAATATGTAAAATAGCCTTATGGATAATTGTATTTTTTGCAAAATAGCAAAAGGCGAGATCCCTTCGGCTAAAATATATGAAGACGACAAAATATTGGCTTTTCTCGAACTCAATGCTTTGGCGGAAGGCCATACCCTTGTCGTGCCCAAAGAGCATTATGAGAATATTTTTGACATAGATCAGGAAACGCTGAAGAGCCTCATTGCCGCCGCTCAAAAAATATCCGAAAGGTTAAAAGAAAGCCTGAGAGCGGATGGGATAAACTTTGTGCATCGCAGCGGCGCGGCTGCCGAACAGGGAGTTTTCCATTTCCATCTGCACGTGATCCCGAGAAAAACCGGAGACGACATTAAAATGGACGAATGGTGGTTTTCGAAGGTTAAGAATCTTTCGCCTGATCAGCTTGAAGCGGCGGCCAAGAAGATCCGCTGGTAAAAAGATTTGTTTTGGTATACTTTAAACAAAAAGAAAAAATCTAATATTCTTCTTCTTATGCCCAAAAAAACAGTTAAAAATACGAAAATCGAAGGACAAGCCAGGGACGCGGGTCAAAAAGTAAAAGGATCGATATCGAAAGGGTTGGTAAAAAATATTTTAAAAGGAATTGCAAGCCAAAAAAAGTCCGCTCCCGAAAAGAAATCTTTTCGTTCGCCCAAGCCTGTTCGAGAAAAGGCCGGCCAGCAGGAAAAAGAAATGGATACGGATGTTAAGAAAGTTGAAGTAAGGGTTGTCGGCATCGGAGGAGGGGGAGGCAACATCATTTCCGAGCTTTCCGAAAGGCTGGCCGGATTTTCCTCGAAAAAAGTGGATTTCGTGGCCGCCAATACCGATGTTCAGGCTTTGAGCTCTGTGAACAAAAGGGTTGAATCTTTCGCCTTTGGCCGGGAGATGACCAAGGGATTGGGAACCGGACGCAATTCTTCGATAGGCGAAGCGGCGGCCAGAAAAGAAGAAGAAAGGATCAAGGGTCTGTTCGCCGAAAAGAAAGACCTGTTCATATTGGTTTCTTCGCTGGGCGGGGGGACCGGCACCGGAGCTACGCCCATCTTTGCCAAGATCGCTAACGATCTCGACGCTAAAACTTTGGGTATCTTCACTTTGCCTTTCGCTTTCGAAGGCAAAGAGAAGATCAAGATGGCCCAAAACGCTTTGGAAAAAATACAGGGGAATCTGAACGCCGTTTTGGTCTTGCCCAATGACAAAATATTCAAACTGACAAAAGAGGATACTCCTTTCCATTCGGCTCTTTCTCTTTTGAACAAACATATCGCCAATTCTTTGGAGGGGTTGCTTAAAATAATTTATGTGCCGGGACTGATCAACATCGATTGGGCCGACGTTAAAACCACTCTCGAAGGGAAAGGAAGATCGGCTTATCTGAACGTTGCGCAGACTAACGCCAAAGACAACCTCGAGGAGTTTGCAAAAACCCTTTTAACCAGCCCTATTTTGGATTATAATTTTTCTCAGGCGGGGAATATCCTGTTCAACATAGAAAGTTCCAAGAACATATCGTTGGAACAGCTGATGGCGATAAGCGAGAAGATACACTCGGCCGCCCCCCAAGCTAAGATAATTTTTGGATTATCCCAATCCCCGGCTTTGAAAGAAACGATAAGAGCGACCGTTTTGGCCACGGGCAATCCCGACAAGAAACAAAGGGCCGTCGTTGTTCATAAAAAAATAAAGGCCGTTAGCAGGCCCAAAAAAGAACAGAAAATTCCGGTCGAAATTGAAACGATAGAGGCGGCGGAAGGTTTGGATAAAAAAGAACCGCAAAAAGCAGAGGACCAGGAAAAGATAATAGAAAAAAAGATCCAACAAAGAAGGAACGCCCTGGACATAAAAAAAGCCGAGAAAGAACAAACGGATAAGGAAGACGAAAAAGAAAAGATATTTGAGATTCCTGCTTTTTTGAGAAGGAATGACTCGAGTAATCAACAGAAACCGGAGAATAAATGATTTTGAGACCGAAGCCGATGAGTTCTCAAAAAAGCAGCCGATTCGCCCTTTTTTGAGAAGGAA
>JBAZHV010000003.1:0-55150 GCA_041652155.1 Minisyncoccota bacterium | reverse complement strand
GATCGAAAGTACTGAACAATATAAAACAAATCACCGATCGTGTCAACGAAGCATCGCTTCAACTGTCGCAGTAATTTGACGCAGTAGCAAAGCCCAACGAACGCAGACCTTCACGGGTCGGACCCGTACGCCAGCGGGTCCGAGCCGTGAAGCCGCCGGTCTGGCGCAGTAGTCGTAGCAATGGCGCAGTAAAATTACCTAGGTGTCACCTTGCCCACTTTTTCTCGTACTGTGTCAGCCGAGATTTTGGCACAGCCAGCCTTCGCTTGCGAGCTACGGCTTGGCGCAGCCAGCCTTCGCTTGCGAGCTACGGCTTGGCGCAGCCAGCCTTCGCTTGCGAGCTACGGCTTGGCGCAGCCAGCCTTCGCTTGCGAGCTACGGCTTGGCGCAGCCAGCCTTCGCTTGCGAGCTACGGCTTGGCACAGCCAGCCTTCGCTTGCGAGCTACGGCTTGGCGCAGTAGTTCTTTTACGCTGGCCGAGTACGGGTTTACTGCGACAAACAAATTGCCAAAAGCCAGGCCTCTGCCGGCTTACGGGTCGGACCCGTACGACGGGTCCGACCCGTAAAAATTTGTTGGCGCAGTAATTTGGCGCGGTAATAAAAACCTGGGGTTTGGCCCAGGTTTTTATTGTCCGCCGCTGTAATTTTACAGTTTAGAAAAATCTCTTATTTTCGTGATCGGTATCACTGTCACAGAGCCGGAAGAAGAAGATGTTATCCCCATGACGTAGCCTTTGATATCGAATACTGGCGCGCCCAAAGCTTTCGATTCTTGGATATTAGTTTCTATGGTATCGGCAGTGAAAGTTTTTACCACCCCCTCATTGGTTAAAAATCCTGGCGCCGATGTTTGAGGATCGAATGTCTGGCTGACCAAAAAAACCCTTTCCCCTAACGCCAGCTGATCGAATATAAAAAATCCGCCAACGGAGAGCCCGCTCTTTTCTATTTTGACCAGCGCCAAATTTTCTTTGAGGTCGCGCTTGATTACCTGGGCCTGTACCGGCTGGCCGTCAACATAAAAAACAATGGTTTTACTGCCGGACGGAACCAACTCGGCCAAAGTAACGGCCATGCCGTCGGAAGTAAGGACCAGACCCGATCCGGACAAGATCTTTTTATCGCTGACGACAGACCTGACCCCTAAGACAAAACTCTTTGTTTTTTGGACCGAATCTTTCAGCGCGTCGTTTTCCTGGATATAAATATTATTTTCCCTGATAACGTAGCTCGGCGCGGTATTGGGCTGAACGTACAAGTTGGGCGCGAACCTCTGCACCAAAATACCGCCGAAGGCTCCGGCTAAAATGAACAATATGACTGTGACTATTTGTTTGAACATATTTGGTTATTCTTGGTCTTTTTTAACAGACGAAGTTTTTTCGGCAGGCTCGACAAAAACGATCTTGCCGTCTTTTACGTCGATGGTCGCTTTGTCCCCTTCTTTGATCTGGGAAATAACGATCTTCAAAGCCAAAGGATCGAGTATCTCTTTTTGAATAACGCGTTTTAACGGTCTCGCGCCAAGATTGGCATCGAATCCCAAGGTCGCCAAAAGATCTTTGGCTTTTTCCGAAACCTGAAGGCTGATCCTCTTTTTCTTCAAACGATTCTTAACTTTTTCCAATTCCAAATTTACGATCTTCTTGATCTCGACCGGCCCCAAATAATCGAAGAGAACTATCTCATCGATACGATTCAAAAATTCCGGCCTGAACTTTTCTTTTAAAGCCGACATCACCTTGTTGCGCAGATCTTTCTTTTGGCTGATCTTTTCGTTGTTGGGCAAAAATCCCAAAGTCGATTCTTTGGCTATGACATCCGAACCGACGTTGGAGGTCATGATAAGAATGGTGTTTCGAAAAGAGGTGACGCGGCCTTTGGCATCGGTCAAACGGCCATCCTCCAAAACCTGCAACAAGATGTTGAATATTTCCGGATTGGCCTTTTCGATCTCGTCCAAAAGTATCACGCTGTATGGCCTGCGCCTCACCTTCTCGGTCAGCTGTCCGCCTTCGTCGTAACCGACATATCCGGGAGGGGATCCGATCATTTTCGAAACGTCGAATTTTTCCATATACTCCGACATATCAACCCTGATCAAAGCGTTCTCATCATTAAACAAAAATCCGGCCAAAGCGCGCGCGGTCTCGGTTTTGCCCACTCCGGTCGGGCCCAAAAAGATGAACGATCCCAAAGGCCTTGATTCTTCGGATATTCCGGCGCGTGAGCGGCGGATGGCATTGGAAACGGCTTTGATGGCGTCTTCCTGGGAAATGATCCTTTTGGCCAATGCCTGTTCCATCTTCTCCAGTTTCCCCGCCTCCGATTCCAGAAGCCTGGTAACCTGGATCCCGGTCCATCGCGAAACCACCTTGGCGATATCCTCGGCGGAAACCTCCTGCTTCAAAATAGGGTTTTGCTTTTGCAGGACCGTTAATTTCTTATCGTATTTTTTCAATTCCTTCAAAAGGTCGGGGAGTATGCCGTATTTTATTTCGGCCACTTTTTGCAAATTGCCTTCCTTTAATCCTTTCTCCTCTTCGTATTTTTGGGCATCGATATTTTTTTTCAATTCTTTGATCTTCCCTATCGTTTCTTTCTCGGTCTTCCAGCGCAAAGAATAAGCGCTGGCCTTTTCCTGAAGCTCGGCCAGTTCCCTTTCGATCACTCTCTCTCGCATTAAAATTTCTTTTCTTTCTTTTTCCGACGCCGATAATTTTTCCGTCTTCAACGCCTCCTTTTCTATCTCCCTTTTTTGTATCTCTTTGGCCAATTCTTCGTATTCGACAGGTTCGGATTCCATTTCCAAGCGCAAGCCCGAAGCCGCTTCGTCCATCAGGTCAACCGCTTTGTCGGGAAGAAAACGATCGCTGATATATCTGGCCGAAAGCTCGGCGGCCGCAACCAAAGCCGCGTCTTTTATTCTCAAGCCGTGATGAAGTTCATATTTTTCCTTCAAGCCTCTAAGTATGGCTATGGTGTCTTCGATAGACGGTTCGCTGACCGTGACAGGCTGGAATCTGCGCTCCAATGCCGCGTCTTTTTCTATATATTTTTGGTATTCCTTGAGAGTGGTCGCACCGATCGTTCTTAATTCTCCGCGCGCCAAAGCCGGCTTCAACAAATTGGAAGCGTCTATCGCGCCTTCGGCTCCGCCGGCGCCCACCAAAGTATGGAGCTCATCGACGAATAGAATATGCAGACCTTGGGTCTTCTTAAGTTCTTTAAGCAGGGCTTTGACCCTTTCCTCGAATTCGCCGCGGTATTTGGTTCCGGCTATCAGCGAACCCAAGTCCAAGCTGATAAGCTCTTTATTTCTCAAACTTTCCGGCACGTCGCCCTTGACTATCTTTTGGGCCAAGCCTTCGACAATGGCTGTTTTTCCAACGCCAGCCTCGCCGATCAAAACCGGATTGTTCTTGGTGCGGCGCGACAATATCTGCATCAAGCGCCTTATTTCTTCTTCGCGGCCGATGACCGGATCAAGCTCTCCTTTCCTGGCCATGTCGGTCATATTGCGGGCGAACTTTTCCAGTATCTTGTATTTCGATTCGGGGTCCGGCGAAGTTATGCGCTCCCCGCCTCTCAACTGATCGAATATCTTTTTGGCCGTGGCATAATCAAGTTTTTCCGCCGCCAAAGCTTCGGGACTGCCGGCGGCAGCCATGTCGTCTATATATCTGGCCTTGGCCAAAACGTCTTTGGCTCTGGCGGGAGTCGCCAAAAGGCTCAAGAACAGATGCTCGACGGATATGAAATCGTCCTGCATCTGCACCGATTCGTCCCTCGCCCTGTTTAGAACTTTGGCCATATCCTGGGTCAAATAAAATTGGCCGAAAGTTTGAGATCCGGAAAGGGCGGGTATCTGATTAAGGGCGGATTTTACCCTTTTTTTGAGCTCTTCGATATCGATCCTCAATCTTTCCAGCAAGCTCAAAACTATATTTTCATCGTCCGAAAGCAACGCAAAAAGCAGATGCAAGGCATCGATCTGCTGCTGGCCCTTCTCGCTCGCAATTCCTTGAGCCTCCATCAGCAATTTCTGCGCTTTATTGGTGAAATTTAAACCGTCCATATACTTAAAATTTTATCTTAATTAACCGGCAATGGCAAATGAACTCTTTTAAAATATAGCCTTTTACCGCCTGGCTTCGGCCGTCATTTACAACCCTTTCAACAACCGCCGATCCTTACGGCAAATCATTATACCAAGCCCCAACCGAAGGTCAAGCGAACTTACACGGGTCGGACCTGTACGCCGCCAGGTCCGACCCGTGTAAGTTTGCGACCGTGGACATCGCATAAATCGCGAACACTAAAGGCCCCGCCTTCGCTTCGCAAGCTACGGCGGGCGAAGCGGGCCTTTGCCAAATTGAATCTGTGGATAACTTTACACAGGTCCGACCTGTGTAAAGTTATCCACTTTTAATTATGAAAAATGATCCTTGCAGGCAACAAAAAAGGAGCGCTCTCGAGAAGTCGCTCCTTTTTCACTAATATCGGACGTCACTTGTCCCTTAAAAGAAAACCGCAATCGCCGTAGTTGAAATCGATCCAATCGTCGATCCTCTGGAGTTCTTCATCGCTGAATTCCTCCAGCTGGCGGCTGTAGCCTTCTACTCCGGGCACTTTCTTGGACGTTATGCTGACACTTTCTATCTTCTCCCCGAAGCTGAAGAAAAAAGAAACAGATACGACAATTTGTATTCCCAAGGTTTCATCTGCGTACTTGGAACGCAAGGTCGCACTTGGACGATATCTGCTCCCGCCCATTTTTTTGCCTCGGACGCTTTTAATAACGCCTGCCAAAAAAGATTCCCTTGTCAGCAATTCTTCCAGCTTTTTCTTGTTTTCGATCTCCTTCTCTTTTTCTTCCCTTGCCCTTTCCAACTCTTCCCCTTCGACGGCTGAGATTATATCTTCCTCTTTGCTCGACGCCGAAGAGACGCGATTCTTTTTGTTCTGCCAAATCGAAAAAATCATTATGCCAGAAATACCAAAAACAAAAATAACTATAGCAGTATCCATTTCGTTTTTTGTTTTAAAGGTCCTTAAACTTCTCCTCCCGACTTTTGTTTTGAACGGAGGAGGATGACTTAAATTTTATACAGTTTTTAACCATCCCTGTCAAACGCGCACGCAGTCCGTCCGAAGGTTTACACGGGTCGGACCTGTACGCCGCCAGGTCCGACCCGTGTAAACGCATCCCGAAAGTTGGCAAAAGCCCCCTTCGCCCGCCGTAGCTTGCGAAGCGAAGGCGGGGCCTTTGCCAACTTAAGACTCCATTAAAAAGTGGGCAAGGTGTCACCTTGCCCACTTTTTAATTTTGTTTGCTTTAAAGAAGGAAAAGATTGGGCGGATGGCAGACGCCCAATCTTATGAGGCCGTTATGGCCAATATTCCTGTTTGACTGCTTGCGATGACCAGTATCCCGTCTTTTTTGGCGATAGGATAAATGATCCCGCAGCCTCTTTCGATCTCCAGCTCTTTTTCCTGGTTGGCCATAAACTGGCCGATGAAGTCGATGACAGTGGTCTCTCCGATACCGGATGCGGTTTCGGAATGGCCATTGCCATTAGTTGCCACAGGAAGAACTTTCACTCCCAACAACTGGTAAAAACCGGCGTTGAGGGGATTGGCGGGAGTCATAAACTCCGCCTGGTATCTCGTGGCGAGAGGATCTATGCCTACGCCTTCGAGAAAAACCCTAAGTTCTCCAGAGGCAATGATTATCGCCTCATCTTTTAATTCCGCGGAATCAAGCTGAAAAATGCCGCAAATGTCCACATTCCTGTACGCGCCGAGCAAACTGGTTGCCGGCTTGTTCCCTGCTGGTAGTTGCATCGTCTTTGTCCTCCATTCCTTTTTAAGTTTTTCTGGAACTATAATATGCTACGAGGTCGCGCCGCTTGCCATCAAACGGATTATTGCTCCCTCCCGCGCCAAACGGTTCGTAACAGTTCGGCGCGGGAAGAAAAAACAGCCCCTAAAACAAAAAATTCTCCCGATCTGGAGAATTTGGTTTCGTGTTCTTTTCTTAACTATTTTTTAGAAACAGAAATTCCCAGACCGAAGAGTTTGGCTAGAAGAGGAAAAACTAAAGTTTTCTCTGCTGATCCGGGTATTCATAATTTCAACTGATAATAATCTATAAAATTAGACAGACATTGTCAAATGGCCAGCAGCCAAAACAACACCCCCTGTGGATAACTTTACACAGGTCGGACCTGTGTAAAGTTATCCACAGCTAATGATAAAAAATTACCTAGGTGTCACCTAGGTAATTTTTTACGATGCGAATGGATTTTTTTCTTGGCTGGTTCTACTGGTATTCGCCCAGGGTTGCTTCGACCGAGAGCTCTTTTTCGTTTCTTAATATTTTGAGGGTTACTTTGTCGCCGGGCAGATATTTGGCGATTATTTTAGCCAGAGAGTTGTCGCTGGTGATCTTTTCTCCGCCGAATTCAAGAATAATGTCCCCTGCTTTCACTCCCGCTTTTTGAGCGGCTGAACCGGAGATGACCGCCGGCTTGGAACTGCTTGAGCTGGCTCCGATCAAAGCGCCGTAATCGACCGACAATTTCTTCTGCTCGGCAAACTCCGGCGTTATCAAAGTGTATTGAACGCCAAGAAAAGGATAAGATATTTTTCCGGTTTTCTTGACTTGTTCTATATCGCGCTTGGCCAAATTGATAGGCAGGGCAAAACCGACGCCTTGGGCCTGCGAAGCCACTGCCGTATTGATGCCGATAACTTCGCCGGAAAGGTTCAAAAGAGGACCGCCGGAATTTCCAGCGTTGATAGCCGCGTCGGTCTGAATAACATTCTCCAAGCTCTCCGAAGCTTGCGCTCCGCCCGATGCTACTATCGAACGTGAAAGCCCGGAAATAATACCTACCGAAACGGTGTTCGGGAACTCGCCCAAAGCGTTACCGATGGCGATGGCTGTTTGGCCCACTTGAAGGCTGTCGGAATCTCCCAAGGTCACGGTTTTAAAACCGGTGCCTTCTATTTTCAAGATGGCCAGATCCTGCACCGGATCGGTGGCCAAAACCTTGGCCGGATATTCTTTCTTGTCGCTCATCACTACCGTGTATTGGGCGTTGGTCTGATCGACTACATGTTTATTGGTCAAGACCAAGCCGTCTTCGGAAACTATAAACCCGGATCCTTCGCCGACTTCCTGCTTCTGATAGCCCTTGATCTGGGGCTGGGAACCGTATAAGCTCCCGAAAGGATTGTCAAAAAAAGAACCGAAAGGGTCGTTCTGATACTGATAAACCGGGACGTCTTTGGTAATGGTTATGCTGACCACCGAAGGAGAATTGTCCTTAACGAGGCTGACGACTCTCTCTTCTCTTGAGTCCTGATATGCCGGGGCCGCACTTTGCTGGACGGCTCCCGATCCAGATCCCATATCCTGTTTTACTCTGGTATAAAAATAATAACCGCCTAAAAGGCCCCCTATCAAACCGAACAATATGCCGACAACCGCCATAACGCCGATGGCCGACAAGCGGTCTTGGCGGGGCTCTGATGGATTTTTTTCCGGCGCAATTTTTGGTTCTTGCGGCTGGACAGGCAACGGCTCGGCTTTAGAAACAACAGGTTCTTTCTCTTCGGTCTTTTTCTGGGGAGGGTACGGAGGGAGGGATGACTGGTTAATATCAATAACCGGCACTCCGGCTTCGATATCCTGCATACCGGAGGGTTTCTGCTCTTCAACGCCGCTCTTTGGTTTATCTTCAGCTCCCTCTTTATTTTTTTTAAAAAAATTAAAATTGGGCAAATCGTACATGGACATAGTTCAAAAAATTTAATTTTTTATTATTTTTATTTATGATCGGGCAAAAACCCCGATGGTTGGATGTCATAGCGATCCTTCCCCTCGGGCATTCCGCGCATAGCCTATTTTAGCACTAAACCGGCTGGAGTCCACAATGCCTAGACCTCTCCCAGAGGCAGGACGCATACGGTCCTATCCGATCTTTTTATCCTTGCCTTTGGAGAGGACAGCCTCTTTTTTATGATTCTCTTTCGGTCCGTATCCGAACTCATAACGAAAGAAAAAAGTATCTTTTTTGACCGGGCCGATGGCCACCATATACAGGCTGCAGAGAAGAAATTTAGAGGCCGTGGAAAAATAACCGTCTTTTTCGAAACGGCGCAGAGGCATATATAAAGGCGCTGATTTTATCACCCCGAATTTTTCTATCTCGGAAACTTTCTGGACGAAGTAGATATCTTCAGCCAGTTTTATTTCCGGATCAAACCCGCCTACCTTATCGAAAAGATACTTTTTAACCATGATCCCCATAGCTCCCATGGGGAATATCTTTTTGAGCATTCTTTGGGGATAGTTGTAAAAAAAGTTCATTGTCGCCTTGTTGAGAAGGATGTTCTTTCTTTGGGGAAAGATCGGAAAAGAAGCGATCCCCAATTTTTTGCGGTCGAATTCGAACAGCGCCTTCATCAAAAAATTCGGCGATGTTTCTATATCCGCGTCCAAGAACAAGATCATATCTCCCTTGGCGGCTTTTGCTCCGTTGTTGCGCCCGATCGCCGGCAAACCGCCCTTGACCACGCGACAGCCGGCCGCGCGAGCAATAGTCCTGGTCTTATCGGTGGAGCCGGCATCAGCCACAATGATCTCGCAATTGTTGATAGCCTCTTTTTTAATACTCTCCAATAAACGAGGCAATCTGGCTTCTTCATTTAACGTTGGGATGACGATTGACAGCATATTTTCTTTGGTGAATATTATATCAGCGCCCCGATGGATCGAGCGCTGTTCAAGGTCCTTTAAGGCTTATTGCTTATCTAAATATACGGGATTTAAGGTTTCCGGGCAATGGAAACGGTCCCCCTTCCGCCAAAAACGCTCCAAAATAGGCGTTTTCCTGCGATGGCCCGGCTCTTTTGTTGCAGGTATTTTTCTCCTCTCGGGTCACTTGTTCTTGGCAAGAATGAAAAGGTAAAGTCCTCCCGCGAAAACCAAAGAAAAGATATTTCCTGCAGGGCTGTTCAAAAAACCGGGAATGAGAATATCTATTTCCATAATATTGAAATAATTCAATATGTAGGGGTCTTTAGAGCTTAAAGCGAAACAAACAACGATCAGCATATGGACCGCGGCGGAAAGCAGCATCAAAACGAGCAGGGCGTTCAAATATTTATTTTGGACTATTTTAATTTTCATAAACAAAAAATATATTATGACTGGGATTACAGCGGCCGAGACCCATTTTACGCAAACAATAATCTATTTTGCCCCCTCGCAAACAATTCCCAAAGCTAAAAAACATGCACAGGTGACACCTGTGCATGTTTTAATCTTCCAACAACAGATCGTCTATGCTGATCAGTTTTCCTTGGGAATCGAAATTCCGCAGAACCAATCCTTCGACGTTGGCCTTGATACTGTTTTCAGCGGAACAGTTGTCGTCAAAAGAATTTAAAAGAAATTCTCTTTGCGTTACCGAAGGGAAATTTTTTATCCCGATTGAATCCAAATAGCTTGACCAAGGATAGGAATTCAAAAACTCGATCGATCTTTCGGGATCAGAAACTCCCCTGTTTTTCCATTCGGGGTCTGATATCCCTATTGGATTGGCAAAAACATAACTCGCAAGGTTTAAAAATTGATCATTGTCGGCAACATGGACCGCTTTGAACGGCCCTTGGAAAAGAGAACCCAGCCCTTTTCGATTGTGTTTCTCATTAAAATACCCGACGTAGCTGTTCCCAAGCTTTTTCATAAAAAGAGTGATTCCATTTTCTACCAGCTGATGGACGACCAGATGATAATGATTCGGCATCAAACAAAAAGCCAAAATCTCCACTATTCTCTCCCTCTCGATATATGCACAGGTGTCACCTGTGCATGTTTCTAACTTGCCGATGTTTCTTTTTCTCTTTAACCGCCCTGAAATTCTGGATCTCATTTTTATCATTTTTTTGTCATTTAGCTCAAACAAGCAGGATATAAAACGATGGCGGTCAGAATCGTCTTGAAAGATATCCCTCTTCTCAACTCCGCGGTTATATATATGATATATTTCTCCGTTTGCGAACTCCGGTTTTTTATATGCCATATTATTGAACTCAAAATATGCACAGGTGACACCTGTGCATGTTTTAATTTTGGTCGAAAAGGGTTTTGGCTTCGTTCCAAACGCTTGGGTCGCCTTGCTTGGCCTTCATCCAGTACATCCATTCCGCCCCCCAGAGATAAAAATGGCCCAAACCTGTTTTTTTGGCGAATTCGATATTCTTTTTGAATTTCTCGGCGTTCATGGTCTTTTTCTGCTCGATCACGGGGCAATCGTATAAAAGCACGGGGCACCATGGTTCGACCTGAAGCTCGATACACCAGACTTCTTTGCCGTATAAAGCTTCCACCAATTTGGATTTGTAATAATAAATCGAAGGAGGAAGAGGATAGGTAAAATAAAAATTATACGGGCTTGTCCAAACTTCTCTGTACATCGTGATCCCTACCGTATCGCCTATCTGCGCCGCATCGAACCACATAGAACCCTCCCCGCTGTCGGATATTCCCACCGGATGCCCCGGGTCCAGCTGTCTTACCATCTCGGCTTCTTTCTTTAAAAACTCCTTGTCCGTCCAAGGGCATTCTCCAAAAAGGAATAAAGCTTCATTCTCCGGTTGCCAGGCGTAAAGACTGGGAGAGTCTTTATACCTCAAAACCAAAGCTTTTGTTTGAGCCAAGATAGCTTCCTGCTGTTCCGCTTGGGACAATGACCCGGCCCATCCGGGCATATGGCATTCCGGCCAGCGGCTGGTTTTGAGGCCCGTGATCAAGATCACTCTGGCCTGGCGCTTTTCAGCTTCTTTCATCTGCCAATCAATATCCGAAAAATCATAAACCCCTCTTTCTGTTTCTATCAAGTCCCAATAAACCGCGACTTTGAGGTCTCTGGCTTTAAGATCGTCCAAGATGGCCGTATAATTTTCTTTCCAATCAAGGCCCATATCTCTGGAATGCTTTTGAGAAAAATCAATGCCCCAGAATATCTTTTCCGGCTTCGGGACCGGAACTAAAAAAACCCAAAGCAAAACAAGCAAGAACAAAACCGCTACCCCCCAAAAAAAATATTTTAGAAGCTTAGGCATCCGGCAATACAGCTAATATCTGTTTTTAAACGCTCTTTCGCGATCCCTGCTATTTTAATTATAGGCATTTCCGGGAAATTAAACGGCCAGCAAAAGCAATCCTGACGCAAGCAAGACCAAAGCCGTTATTTTCTGAATGATCGCCTGCTTGGAGATCTTCTCTTTGAAAAAATTGAATTTCAACGAAAGCAAAAGGGTAAAAAGGAACAAGAAAAGATATTGGGTCCCCTGAAGCACGATGATGAACGGCAATCTCGCCTCCGGCGCCAGCGCGACAGCTACGTTCTCCAAGAGAGCTCCTCCTCCTCCGGTAATTTGAGCCAGTAAAAAAATAATACTGGTCTTTTTGTCAAAAACCGGCCTCGAGGAAAGAGCTTCCGGGATGGCAAATCTGGCAAAAAAGACCAAGGCAAAAAATAAAGTGCTGAAGCGCATCCATATGAGCCCCTGCCAAAAAGATCCTTCTTCGCTAAAAACCATCTTGGACAAAACGTAATTCAAAGCAAAAAAAGCGGCAGCGGCCGTTACGACCTTTAAATTGATCTTGGCCGGAGATCTCCCTTTTTCCCAAACTGCCGCAATACTGCCGCATAAAAGCAACGTGAAGGCCAGAGCATTCCTGGCCGAAAATAATTCTTTGGAGTCAAGAAAGATGCTGGACAAGATCAAAGTGAATATGGCTAAAAATCCGCCCAAAGCCGGCATCACCCTGGAAACGTCGCAATCCTCCAAAGCGGTATAAAGGCAATAAAGACCGAGCAAATAAGCCAGCCCGGCCGAAACGGACAAGCCGAACAGGACAGGGCTCGGAATGGAAAGACCGACGAACGGGACCAAAAGCACAACAAAAAATCCGCCGGCGGCCACCCAAAAAGTGTAGCTTCGCGGCTTCGGAGGGCCGGCCAGGACAAACTTATCGCCCAGGTTCCCTAAAGCAAAAAGAAAGTACCCTAAAACAGCCGTTAATATCCAAAGCATTTTTCGATCTCTTCTTTAATTTTTATCGTTCCCAGCTGTTCCCCTTCGACAAAAGCCTCCATCGCCGCCTCGGCCAAATACCCTTGATCCAGCCAATCGAAAAGCCATTGGCTGGTATAGTCCGGATCTTCCTGATTGATGCCGAACCCCGATTTTATGATCCATCTTTGGTTGAAATCCTCCTGGGAACCGATCGGCTCGGAGACTATGATCGGCAGGCCCAAAGCGGAGTAAAAAGAAAGCTCGCTCGGCTTGGTCCACAGAATATCGGTCTTGCGCAAAGCTTCATTAAATTTTGCGAAATAATCGTCGATCGAATTCTCGGAGATGATCTCTATGTTGCGCCCTATCTCATTCTCCATTTTTAATTTTTTGATCTCTTCAAAAAAATAGTCGGAGGTCGATTTCCTCGTCCCGGCAGACAAGATCAGTTTTACCGAACCGAAAATTACTTTTTCTTTCAAACTTTTTAATATTTGCAAACCTATCTCTTTCTGCGCCCCCGCTCCTCCGATCGAAAACAATATGGTCAACGGATGGTCCGATTGGGCCGGCAATTCTCCCAAATGGCGTTCGATCAAAGTATGATATTTCTCGCGATACCGCTTTTTCGGGTCAAGGTTCAAAAGACGGCGGCGGATATCCTCTTTCAATATTTCCATATCTTTGCCTCCCACATTCTCCAGCGGCAGAGGATAACCGCTAACGATTATATTCGCCGGATTGACGCCGTAAGCCTGCAGCCTTTGGGCCGTCCTGCCGTTCGACGCAAAATATTTGATGCGGGTCATATGCGGCCTTAACGGCGCCCAAGCCCTGGCAATGTCCGCGTCGCAAATAACGCAATAAATATCTCCCGGATAGCCGAAAAACTCGGCCATAAAAGCGACATTGAAAAAAGTGGTGACAAACGGAAGCCCCGGAGCGGTCCTGCTTAATCTGAATATCAAACTTTTCCCCCACCCTCTTTTTAAAAACTTATAGATCTGCTCCACTCCGAAGTTGGATTCGGAAAGATCCCTTTTGGGATAGTAGCTCAATATCCTCTGGAAATAATCCATTATCAAAAAACAGAGGTCGCCGACAAGAGGCACTCCTTTAAGGCGGGAAACGAACTCATAAAAATTACGGCTGTTTTCCCAAACCATTCTGTCCCCGTCCGGTATGCCTTCGTAGCTGTTCGCATTAATGACCTTTTCTTCGGGAGCCAGAAACTTCAAAGCGTATGCCGTACGCTGATGGCCATATCCCATATTAACGCTCACTACCCAGGCTTGAATATTTTTACGGCCGGGGGCTGTCCGGTCTTTATCTTCTGCGGCAGACTTTATCCTTCTTCTGACAGAGCTAGTTTTCAACGCCATAAATTTTAATTTTTATTGTTTTCAGTTAACAGACAACCGCAAATTTTAATGATATTGCGGCGGATAATTATAATATTAGATTATTCCGCGGCAAAATCAAAATCCGGCTGGGGAAATAATTTATCCAGCAAAGCGTACCTGCCGGCCGAAGCCGAATAATGCTGGAATATTTGGGCGGAGGTGAAAGGAGTTCCGTATATCCTGACATCATCGATCATCCCGCTGAACCTCTCCCCGTCTCCGGCGCTTAAAGCTCCTATGCGCAAAAATTGCCAATCGGCCGCATCCGCGCAAACAGAGCCGGTTCCAACTTTTTTGCCGTCGATATAATAAGTAAAACCGCTATTGTAAACGGCGGCCACATGAACCCATTTGTTGGAAGGGACGGAACCGACCGATCCGCAAGGATAAAAGCCAAGACCGTTGGTTGTAGGATAAATATATAAGCCATCGTCATTATTGGCGTTCACTTGAACGATCACGCGCCAACCGGAAGTTTTTTTATCGTAGATCCAGGCTTCCATCGTCCATACTCCCTGGCTGGTGCTCGCAAAATTAGTGTCCATCCAAGTATTGGATCCGTTAAAGTTCAAAGAATACCGGCCGGCTACTCCCTGCCCGTAAGGCGTGCTAGTGGAATAAGTGCCGTTATAAACAGTGCCGATAACGCCCTTGCCCGAAGAATCGCTGGCGTCTTGGCTGTCAAAATTCCAAGCCGCTATCGGGTCGGCGGCAAGCATGCGCTGAATACCGGCCGAAAAACTCAAACCCTTGGCCACCCTCGCGCTCTCCGTAGCCCCCGACATGTTCACGACCACCATCCCGGCCAAGATGCCGACGATGGCGATCACGATCAAAAGTTCGATGAGCGTGAAGGCTTTTTGATTGCAGAGATTAGATCTCTGCGAATAAAATTCGATGAAAGCGGAAGCTTTTTGGGTTTTTGGCTGTCGGCTATTTACTGGTTGCATAGGTTGAGTTAAGATCGGCTATTCTTTTTTTGGTAATCTTTTTTGGTTATTTGCCCTCCGGCCAAAAGCTTATCCAAGCCGGGGCGTAATGGCTGAACGGTATTTTCCCTTGCTGGCAAACTATTCCAAGCTGAACTCGACCAATTTCTTTTTTATAACCTTATCGCTTGTTTCAAATCCAGGCATAAATTCCACGGTTTCTTCGTAATTGATATCTTTAAAATAAGACAGCTGAACCTTGAATATCTTGTCATTGAATTCAGAGCCGAATATCTCTTTTCCTTTTTTAACGATCTCGTTGATCCCATAAAAATCCCGCAATATAAAATACAGATCGACGTAGTCCTTCCATTTTGTGCGGCGGCCGAGCGCGAACGCCTTCATGGCCGCCAAAGTCAGCAGATCGGGAATTTTTACGGTCAAGTCCGTTTTCTGCGAATATTCAATTTCATAAATATAGCGGAAAAAAGTAAATTTCACCTCTTCGGCGATAAATGTAAATTCGTCGAGCTTATCAACGATAACCTTATCTATTTTTGTTTTTTCTTTTATTGTTTTCCCGATCTCCGAATTGCTGAATTTTTTGCTTGAGAACATATCAAAATCAACAGACCGCCGATGGCCGATATGCAAAGCAATGGCGGTTCCGCCCGCCAAGCCGAAGCTTCTTGAAAACGGTTTCAGCGCCGGCAATAATTTTACCTGCTCTTTGGTGAGGATCTCTTTGTGCGTCATTTGGCGTATTTCTTAAAATACAAGGTGAAATAATTTATGATCTCCGGCCGCAAGTTCGTCCGCTTTTTCTTTGCCGCTTTTTTAAAAATAGCGGCCATTTTTTTAATGTCTATGATTTTCTTAAGCTCGTTAATATCGTTGAAATCTCCATAATTCAAAACAGCCTCGACGATAGATTCCGGTCCAAGGTTGTCATAATTATCCGTATACCAGATCAAATATTTCCTTTGCTTAATAAATTCCGCCAATGCCATACAATTTCATTTTATCATAAAATTACTCAAAAATCGCCCTCTCGCCCGCTCCAGCATAATTATGCGCGGGAAACAAACAAATTAAAAAATATCATCTTCCTCTAACGGTAGAAATGCCAGAGCTCAATTCGGACAATCTCTGCCGATAATCTTTATCCGTGATCCGGCCGCCAGCCAAAAGCTTGTCCAAACCGGCAACGTAATGGCTGCGAATATCCGAAGCGGCTAAAGCCTGTTTGTAAACACGCGCGGAATCGATATAGCCGTTGAACCAACCGCTGGAACCGGCATAAGATCCGATATAGAGAGGACTGCCAGTGCCGGTGATCGGACTGCCGAAAGTTCTGCTGATTATAGACTGGCCATCCAAGTAAACCGTGACCGTCGAGCCGAGTTTTGTCGCCGCAACATGGTGCCAAGAGTCCAAAGGAAGATTGCCGTATGAGCCGAAGCTGGCATAAGACCAGATGCTGCTGTCCGCCCAAGTAAGACCTCCGCTCCCGTTGACATAGATACTATACTGAACATCTTTATGAATGATGGAAGCGGCGCCGTTGGCCCTGTGATAGACCATCGCTTCGACGGTTATGTCCCCGGCCACATTTACGGAATCGCTTGACGGGATCGCCACCCTGCCGCTCGTTCCGTTAAAATTCAACGAATATTGTCCGGCTGTGCCGTTGCCATAAGGCGTGGTCGTTGCGTACGCCGCCCCGCTGCTGATCGTTCCCGTGTTATTGTTGCCGGAAGAATCATTGGCGCTCGTGCCCGACCCTTCATCGAATTCCCAATCTCCGACGCAACTTACGCCCAAACCTCGCTGGATGCTGGTAGCGAAGTTTATCCCCTTGGTAACGCGAGCTTTCTCCGTCGCTCCCGACATGTTCACCACAACCATCCCGGCCAGAATGCCGACGATGGCGATCACAACCAGGAGCTCGATGAGCGTGAAGGCCCGGCCGTATTTATTTTTATTCTCTTTTTTACAAAACATATCATCTGCCCGACTCGGCCATCTTCCGACCGATACCCGCGGCATAAATATTTTTTATTTCAGACAAGGTCAATGCTTTATTATACACCCTTACCGTATCAAGGTAACCGTTGAGAAAACCGCCGCTGCCTTCTCTCGTGCCGAATCTTAAAGGCGCGGCGCTGGAGTTAAGGGCGCAAGCAAGGCTAAGGCTGGACCTTTCCGCTCCGTCAAAAAATATTTTCATCTGTTGCTGGTCATAAGAAAAAACTATATGATGCCACTGATTTGCGGAGACCGCGATCGAAGAACAGTTGTAACAAATACCGGAAGCGGAAGTATATCCGCCGACGCAGATCTGGCTCCCGTTGGACCTCACATCCATCCAATAATTGGTGGGACCCGGGTTATCTTTGGAAATTATAGTTTGAGTACCGGAAAGATTGTTCATTTTAAACCAAGCCTCGACGGCGATCTCTGTCCCCGGCCGCAGGCTGTCGCTGTCGTTGACGGAAACCTGGTTCGATGATCCGTTAAAGCTCAAACAATTTCCGTCAACGCATCCGCTGCTGGTCGAAACAGCCGTATTCAGAACCGCGGAATTGCCGCCCCAGGAATCTTGAGGCAATCCGCTTGCCTCATCCAAGGTCCACTCCGAAACGCGGTTCATCAACAAAGCGCTTCTGATGGAACTTGAGAACGCTTTGGACTTGGCGATCTTCGCCGCATCGGTAGCCCCGGACATATTCACCACGGCCATCCCGGCCAAAATTCCGATGATCGCTATGACCACAAGCAACTCGATGAGCGTAAAGGCTGATCTTTTAGTTGTCTGCATTTTTTATGTCGGATAATTGCTTATCGATCTGCGCCTCGGCCAGTCTGCGTTCGTATTCCTGCTCGGATATCAAACCCCTGGATAATAATTTTTCCAAACCGAAAGCGTAATTATTTTTAATATCAAAAGAAGACAAAGCCTGTCCGTAAAGACGGGTTTGGTCGATGTAACCGTCGGTAAGCCACCCATACATAGTCCCGATCGACAAAGGACTGGAGTTATCGACCGGTCCCGTAACGCCCGATATATCGATCTCGCCGGCCTGCTTTTTGCCGTTCACGTAAGCTTTTATCCTGTTTGAACTTTTGTCAAAAACTATGAATAAATTCGTCCATTGGTTAAGCAGAACGGACGGCTTGGAATCGGAATCAAAAGACATAAAAGCGTTGCCGATAGTGTTAGTTCCGTCGTTATAGCAAACAAAAATTCCGTTCGCATTGTAAGCATGGCCCACATCCCAGCCGGGGTTGCCCGCCGAATAGCAGACTGCTGATTTCTTTATCATAAACCAAGCTTTCGGATAGGTAAAATCCCTGTATTTCCCCCACATTTCGATCGTAAAACTGCTCGTCCCGAAATTAAGACTGCTTGAATTGGCGCAATCAATAAACTTGTTCGATCCGCTGAAGTCCAAACAAGAACCGAGGACGCAGCTCGTGGTCGCGGCCCAATCCGGAGAATGGCCGGCAAGATCGCAGTTATTGGACCCCCAAGAGTCAGCGACCGCGGTGCCCGACCCTTCGTCCATCTTCCACTCGGAAACGCGCGAAAGCAAAAGGGAATCGTGCGCCGAAGCGGAAAAAACTTTAACCCGGGCCAACCTCGCACTCTCTGTCGCTCCCGACATGTTCACCACGGCCATCCCGGCAAGGATGCCCACGATGGCGATGACAACCAGGAGCTCGATGAGCGTGAAGGCTTTTTCCTTTTTGGGTTGTCGGTTATTCGCTGGTTGCATAGGTTGAGTTCAATTTCGACAGCCTCTGTTGATATTCATCGATCGTGATCTGCCCATTGGCATAAAGCTTCTCTATCCCGGCGATATACTGGCTGCGAATCGCGGAAGCGGGAAGAACGTTATTATACACCCGAACATCGTCAATAGAACCTTTGAAAAAATATGCGGGACCGGGTCTCCCGCTGATTTGAAAATAGTAAGGCGTCGAACCGGCAAGCTCGGACGTGGTATATACTTTCAGACTGCCAGGCGCCAAAACGCCGTTTATATAAAAATTAGCCTGTTTGGTCGGACCGGAAAAAGTGATCGCAAAATGGTACCAGCTGTTAACCTTCCAGTCGAAATTAACTCCCTGAGCTTGATATGACCCGCTGCTCGCTTTATAAAAAGACAATGTTCCCGGGCTCAAATACATCTCCCAATTGAGATAATGCTTGCCAATAATATATGCCCCAACGTCAGAAGTAGGATAAACCCATGCTTCGGCCGTAAGAGCCTCTGTGATATTTAAACTTTCATCGTTGCCGCAATTTACGTAATCATTCACCCCGTCGAACTGAAGGCATCCTTCGGAAACGCAATCCCCTCCTGATCTCCAAACCGGACCGTTGACCAAATTCCCGATATTGGGCCCTACGGTATCGGCGGTCGTAGTTCCCGATCCTTCATCAAATTTCCATTCGGCCGCTCGATTCATTAATAACGAACTGCGGATGGAATTTGAGAACGCTTTGGACTTAGCCACCCTCGCGCTGTCCGTCGCCCCCGACATATTCACCGCCACCATCCCGGCCAAAATACCGATGATGGCGATGACAACCAAGAGCTCGATGAGGGTAAAGGCTTTTTCCATTTTGGATTGTCGATTATTCGTTGGTTGCATAAATTAATTTTAGGTCGGCTAGCCTTTGGCGATAATCTTTTTGTGTGATCTGATCGCTAGCCAAAAGCTTGTCGAGGCCAGCCAGATAATCTTCACGAATGCGAGAAGCGGTCAAGGCGGCGCCATAAAGGCGGACATCATCTATCCTCCCTCTGAAACATCTTGAAGTTCCAACGTATCCATTTCCTATAAGCATCGAGAAAGACGCCCCGTAAACTATATCGGGGGCGGGAGAAAAACTGGCAACGATCTTTCCGTTCAAATAATGGGTAACCCCAGTACTATTTTTAACGATCGTAAAATGGTTCCAAGTATCGCTCGCAAGAGTGGTTAATCCATTTCCCCCCACATAGCTCGAACCATTCCAATAGGCGAAATAATATTGATTGGTATTTGATCCATTCTGCTGGATCACCCATCCCAAATTATGATGGCCGCCGGCTATGTCCGAATAAGTGCTTTGAGTGGACGAAGGGTAAGCCCAAATTTCCAAGGTCATGGCCGCAACCGGCCTTAGATCGGCGTTGATTCCCGTGTCCACATAATCATCCACGCCGTCGAGCTGCAGGCACCCTTCGGACACGCAATTTCCGCCCGAAACCCTGGTTGTCCCATTCAATAACACGCCGTTGCCAACACCGAGAGAATCAATAGCGGTAGTACCAGAGCTTTCGTCAAACCTCCACTCCGAAATTCTGCTAGCCATCAAAGAGCTTCTGACAGAGCTGGAAAAAACTTTGGCTGCCGCCACCCTAACGCTCTCGGTCGCCCCCGACATATTCACCACCACCATCCCGGCCAGAATGCCGACGATGGCGATGACAACCAGGAGCTCGATGAGCGTGAAGGCTTTTTGGATTTTTAGTTGTCGGCTATTTATCGATAGCATAGTTTAAATTCAGATCGGCTGATCTTTGTTGGTATTCTTTATTTGTTATTTGTCCTTTAAACAAAAGATTTTCTATTCCCGCCAGATATTGGTCCCGGATAAAAGAAAGGGCCAGGGCAGCGTCATAGATACGGACATCGTCGATCAAACCAGTATGGGCTCCGTAAGTACCCCAGGCGGCTCCTATCTTAACATTTCTTAAAGCCCCCGCCGGATGCCTGGTGCCGGTCAAAGGATCGCCTATTTTTTTCCCGTCGATATAAAGTCTAAAGCTGTAATTCGACGTTCCTTTTGTCCAAGTGACCACATAATGATGCCAGCTCCCGTTATAAAGATTTTGCCCTCCCCAGCTCAGATGATCGTAGCTTCCCCCGGTGCCGGTTATTATCCCCGCTCTTGAGTCTGATGTGGCTCCCGGACCGAGCAAAGAAACATAATCCAAACCGAAAGGATAAATATTTTCGTTCTTTTGCAAAGCGGCGGAGCCCTTGATCCACCCTTCGATCGTCCCATTTTCCGGAACTGTGATCTGCCCGGAACTGACCACATATTGGGTTGACGCTCCGCTAAATTGCAAACAGCCTCCCGACACGCAATCCGCGCCCGCTTTCCAAACCGGACCGTTAACTAGCGTTCCGCTGCCGGACGCCACCGTATCCGCGGTAGTCGCACCCGTTCCCTCTTCGAGCTTCCATTCGGAAACGCGGTTCATCAGCAAAGAACTGCGAACAGAACTGGAAAACGCCTTGGACTTCGCGATCTTGGCCGTGTCTGTCGCTCCAGACATATTGATCACGACCATCCCGGCCAGGATGCCAACTATGGCGATGACCACCAGAAGCTCGATGAGAGTGAAGGCTTTATTTGCTATTTTCATATGCCGTTGATTTTTTCATTATATTCTTGGATCGCTATCAACCCCTTGGCCAGCATGGAATCCAGCCCCGCCAGGTATGTCTTCCTAATATAAGATATTGAAAGGGCCTTACTGTATACGCTTGCTTCATCAAGCGACCCGTTAAAATAATATCCCGAAGAATAGCTGTATACTCCCGCCCTAAGGTTGCCGTTCCAGGAAAAATCCATAGTGGTTGTTCCAGTCTTTTTTAGCGCGCCATCGACATAAAGTCTCAAAACTTTATCGTCGGAAGACCCAACGACGAAATGCCATTTCCCATCGTTATAATCTTCTGCTGTCTCCAGCAAAACAGGACCGTTATATTGCCTGAATTGAATTTTCTTGCCGGATATCCTCATTTGGACATTTCCGTTCGTGTTCCCATCTTCGCTTATGAGCATTCCGTATGTTTGAGAAGCTATCGTTTTGAACCATATGGAAAAAGTAAACGTATTGCCTACGTCTTGAAAACTCCCGTAATCTATATAATCATTCGTTCCGTCGAGTTGCAAACATCCTTCCGACACGCAGTCTCCGCCCGATTTCCAGACCGGACCGTTGACCAAAATTCCGTTGTTAGAACCCAAGGAGTCTGCTGTGCTCGTGCCCGACCCTTCGTCCAACCTCCACTCGGATATTCTATCCATCAATAACGAACTCCTTATGGATCCGGAAAACGCTTTAGACTTGGCGATCTTGGCGCTCTCGGTCGCCCCAGACATATTCACCACCACCATTCCGGCCAGAATCCCGACAATGGCAATCACAACCAGGAGCTCGATGAGCGTGAAGGCTTTTTGCATTTTGGGTTGTCGGCTATTCTGCAGCATAAATTAAATTCAAATCGGTTATTCTTTTTTGATAATCTTTTTGTGTAATTTGGTTGCCGGCCAAAAGCTTATCCAAGCCGGCGAGATAATCTTCGCGGATGCGAGAGGCGGACAGCGCGGCGCTGTAGATACGGACCTCATCGATGAGACTGCTTTTGGACAACGCGGAAGAACCGATCAAGACCGAATTGGCAGATGTGTCCATTGTATATTGAGCCAGCCCTGAAAGCGTAACAGAGCTCTCCTGCACGCCATTGACATATAGCCGTACTTTTCTGCTTGTTGAATCATAAACTCCGGTAAGATGATACCAGATGTTCGGGGATACGGTATAAGCGCCCGGATTGCGCCTAGCGCCGTTCACCCAAACTTCAAAAGCGATATGAGGCGACCCCCAACCATCCCAAAACCAATAGTTGCCGTCTTTTCTTACCGGAAAATAATCCGCGCTTATGTTGCCGCTATACGTCCATTTCACCCAAGCCTCAAGAGTGACTGCATCAACGGCGTTCAAGCTCGCACTGTTACCTGCATTTACATAATCACCCGCTCCGGCAAAGCTCAAACAATTTCCCGACACGCACTCTCCCGCCGTTTTCCAAGTGGAACCGCCTATCAATGTCCCGCTGTTGCTTCCTACCGTATCGGCAATGCTGGTCCCCGATCCTTCATCGAACTTCCATTCAGAAACGCGGTTCATCAACAACGATGACCTGATGGAACTGGAGTAGACTTTCAGCTTCGCTATTCTCGCGCTCTCGGTCGCCCCCGACATATTCACCACAACCATCCCGGCCAGAATGCCCACAATGGCAATCACAACCAGGAGCTCGATGAGAGTAAAACCAAAATCATTTAATTTGTTATTCATTGCTTGCATACTTTTTGTTCAGTTGATATGTTCTTTCATCATATTCTGTTTTTGTAATTTGCCCATTGCTCAAACTCTTCTCCAGCCCGGCCAGATATTGATCGCGAATAACGGAAGCGGCCAACGCTGTATTATAAATGCGGACCTCGTCTATAATTCCATTCAACCTGTAATTTCCTCCTCCACCATAATTTCCAAAAGTTATGGCATTGGGCGCAAGTCCGGAGGCGGACATCCCTCCATCCAATTTTCCATCTACATATAAAGATAGTCTGCTGCCGTCAAAAACCTTTGTTAAAAAATACCACCGATCTGCTGCCGGCACCGCGATGCTGTCGTAAATAAAACTCGTACTGGTAATGATCCTGAAATGATTATTATAAACGCTGAAACTATTATTGTTCCCGCCCTGATCTATGCAATATTGGTTGCCGCTGACAGCTCCTCTGATATAAACCCAAAAACTAAATGTTTGAATGGCCGAATTGCTGCTCACGGCCGGGATAGCTACATAATCGTTTATTCCATCAAAGCTCATCGCATACTGTCCGGCTATGCCATTACCGTAAGGCGTGGTCGTGGTTGTAACCGCTCCTCCGTTAACGGTACCGTTGTTGCCGTTACCCGAAGAATCGTTGGCATTTTGGCTGTCAAAGTTCCATTCCCCTGCAAGGCTGGTCGCCATGATCCGCTGGATACTGGAAGCAAAATTGATGCTCTTGGCAATCCTGGCCCTCTCGGTCGCCCCCGACATGTTCACCACCACCATCCCGGCCAGAATGCCGATGATGGCGATGACCACCAGGAGCTCGATTAGCGTGAAGGCTTTTTCCATTTTAAGTTGTCGGTTATTCGCTGGTTGCATAGGTTGAATTCAATTTAGATAAATTTTCTTGGTATTCTTTTTGGGTAACTTCCCCACTGGCCAAAAGCTTATCGAGACCGGCGACATAATCTTCGCGGATGCGAGAGGCGGACAGTGCGGCGTTATAAACCCGGACTTCGTCAATGAGACCGTCAAAATACCAACCCGCTCCCCACCCTATAGTTGCGGTTGCCGCAGAAATTGCCGGATCGATATGCGTACCGGAAATTGCGGTAACATTGGCTCCATTCCTGTAAGTTCTTGCTGTTGCGCCGCTTCGCGTAACGACAATATGGTTCCACGAACCAACGGTTACCGCTCCAACAGACGAGATCGTTGATTGTTGCGCCGACGCTTGCCAAGTTCCAAGATAAAAACGGCCATCGGAGAAAATATTCATCGCATATCCGCTCTGCATATAAACAAATTTTGCGAAAACACGATTGTCGGCGTTAAGCCTGTTCGGCTTAACCCACGCTTCGATCGTTAGGTCATTGGTAAGATTCAAACCGCTGCCATTACCGCAATTTACATAATCATTCGCTCCATCAAAACTCAAACAGCCTCCCGACACGCAATCCGCGCCCGTTTTCCAAACCGGACCGTTGGTTAGTTCTCCGCTGTTCGTTCCGATCGTATCGGCAGTGCTTGTCCCCGAGCCTTCGTCGAACTTCCACTCCGAAACCCGGTTCATCAGCAAAGAACTGCGGACAGAACCGGAGAACGCTTTGGACTTGGCGATCTTAGCGGCATCGGTCGCCCCAGACATGTTCACCACAACCATGCCGGCCAGAATACCAACGATGGCGATGACAACCAGGAGCTCGATTAGCGTAAAGGCTTTTTGGTTTTTGGGTTGCCGGCTATTCGTTGGTTGCATAAGTTGAATTTAGTTCGGCTATTCTTTTTTGGTAATCTTTTTGCGTGATCTGATTGCCGGCCAAAAGCTTATCGAGGCCGGCGACGTACTGCTCGCGGATGGCGGAAGACGGCAGAGCGGCGCTGTAAATGCGGACTTCGTCGATAAGGCCGTTGAAATAAGATGACACGTTGTTTCTGTTTCCTATAATAAAATTTCCGGAATTGGTGATGGTATTGCCTACCGTAGTGTCTGTTGCTGATTGCATTACGCTATCGACATAAATATAAATTTTTGAAACGCCGTCTCTTACCATAACAGCGTGGTGCCAATTACCATCGTTTACCGCTTTGGCAGTATTATAAAAACTTGAATTGTGGCTCAAATTGTCATAGGTTCCTCCTCCTAAATATCCCGACGAATCGAGCTGCAAAGAATAATTTGTAACTCCTCCGCCGCTGGGTTCTTTTATTAAGATCCTTCTGCCAGCCGCATTCGTCTTTATCCAAACGCTGACGGTAAATGTATTGCTCAAGCTAATGCTTGCACTATGCAAAACGCTTACATAATCGTTTATTCCATCAAAGCTCATCGCGTATTGTCCGGCTGCGCCGTTACCGTAAGGCGTGGTCGCAGTCGCAACGGCTCCGCTGGCGGTGCCGTTGTTATTGTTGCCCGAAGAGTCATTGGCATTCTGACCGTCAAAATTCCACTCTCCGCCTAGGCTCGTTGCCATGATCCGCTGGATGCTGGAAGCAAAATTGATGCTCTTGGCAATCCTGGCCCCCTCGGTCGCCCCCGACATGTTCACCACAACCATTCCGGCCAGAATGCCGATGATGGCAATGACAACCAGAAGCTCGATGAGCGTGAAAGCTTTTTGAAATTTTGGTTTTTGATTATTCTTCGATTGCATAGGTTGAGTTCAATTCGGCTATTCTCTGTTGATATTCTTCTTGCGCGATCTGGCCACCGGCTAAAAGCTTATCGAGGCCGGCAACATACTGCTCGCGAATGGCGGAAGACGGCAGAGCGGCGCTGTAAACGCGGACTTCGTCGATAAGGCCCTTGTATTTAGTAGGACTCCCGATATATACATAATCGCCAGAAGCAGCCAGCATTGTTCCGCTGTGAGAAGCGCTACTTTTTAAAATACCGTTCACGTATATCTTTCCAACGGTTCCGTCGTAAGTTCCAACTACATGCTTCCATGTGTCATCAAATACCGGGGCGGCACTAATATCTATCAAGTATCCACCAGCGTCGCTCACGGTAAAATACATGCTAGTATCTCCCTGGCGTAAAGCCCAAGGAGGAGAAGTATATAATTTTTTATATACAACTCCTATCCAACCTTTTGACCATCCTGGATCTCTAGAGCCATTTACCCATGCTTCGATTGTGATCGCATCGGTAATATTCAAATTCGCATCATTGCCACCCCTCACATAATCATCCGTTCCATCGAAACTTAAGCATCCTCCCGACACGCAGTCCGAACCAAACTTCCACGTCGGTCCGCCAATCAACGTTCCGCTATTGACCCCTACCGTATCGGCAGTACTTGTTCCCAATCCTTCATCGAACTTCCACTCCGAGACGCGGTTCCCCATCAAGGATGACCTGATCGAGCTGGAGTAAACTTTCAATTTCGCTATCCTCGCGCTCTCGGTCGCCCCCGACATATTCACCACGACCATCCCGGCAAGAATCCCGACGATGGCGATGACAACCAAAAGCTCGATCAGAGTAAAACCTGATCGACGCGTAAAATCAGCGCTTCTATTTTGAGTAATCTTGCAGAACATTTATTATTGATTTTATCAAATCCGGAGCGATTTAAAAAGATGATAATCCTTAAAAACACAGCAAATCTGTGGATAACTCCGTATTCGAATGTCGAATATCGAATATCGAAAGTCGAGGGTCGTAACGACATTCGACCCTCTATCTTCAACATTCGAGTGTCGATACTCAAATGTATCCGGTTTCCAGGAAACGATGATTTTTCTGCCATTTGAATATCCAAAAAAATATCAAAGCGTAAAAAATTAAAAGCCACGGCCAAAAAAGTTTCAACCCCAAAGAAGCGAAGGGCAGTTTGGAACAAAAATCAACAATAGCGGTGCAATAAAAAAGCAATAAAGAACTTGGCCAGGATAACAGCCATCCCAAAAAAGGACAGAACATGCTTACGATTATGAAAACGGCTCCTAAAGCCATTATCAAGGGCAACAAAGGCACGACCAGAATATTCGCCAATGGAGCCACCAAAGAAAAACAGCCAAAGTTGTAGATCAGGACCGGCAGAGTGATGATCTGGGCCGAAAAAGTTTGCGACAATATTTCTTTAAGCCCGAAAAACTTCTTGTCGGGAATAAATTTAAAATATTCTTTCAATATCGGCGATATGAAAACCAACCCGCAAACAGCCAAAAAAGACAATTGGAATCCAACGTCATATCTTAAAAGCAAAGGGTTCAAGGCAAGCATAATAACAGCCGCGAAGATCATTGCCCGCCAAGCCATATTTTGCCGGCCGAGATATTGGGCCCATAAAAGCAAACTGGCCATTATTCCGGCCCGGACCGCCGAAGCCGGGAAACCCACTAAAGCCACGAACGCCCACAAGGATAACAAAGCCAGCCAAAACGCCTGCTGCCGCCACAATCCCATTAAAACCAGCAAGCTCATTATTATCCCGCTCAAAATGATAACGTTCATTCCCGATACCGCGGTGATATGGCTCAATCCGGCAACGCTCATCTTTTGCTTGAACTCTTTGGACATCAGGCTAAGGTCTCCAAACAGCAAGCCGGACAAAAGAGAAGCTTCTTTTGATGATATGTTCTTATGGATAGGCTCTTCTATCTTCTTTTTGAAAGATAAAATATTAAAAAATATGTTCTCCTGCCAGGATTTTTCATTTCCCAAAAACTCTATTTTGGGATATGAGATCTGCCAGCTCACTCCTTCTTTGGCCAGATAGCCGGGCCAATTGAAACTGTCGATTTGTTCCGGCAGTTGTAATTTTCCTTCCAGCTTGATCTTGTCGCCGTAAAAAAATTCCGGATAATTACCGGCCATGGCCAAAGCCACCGAACCGCTGAGAACGCCGGCGTCTTTTGGCACGGAACTATTTTTATCAAAAACAGACGCTTCGATGATCCTGACCTTGAGATTGGTATAAGTTGGCCTTTTATCAGGTTCGGATATTATCCGGCCGATCACGCTGGCTTTCCTGCCGGAAAGATCTTGAATTCTGGCCTTTAATATTCCCGATTCAAAGGATTGGAATCTCAAAACACCCAAGATCAAAAAGACCAAGCAGAAACCCAAAGTTGCGGGGGCTGTCCTGCCCCAAAACACGCCTATCAGAGAGATAGACAAGATCAAAAGAGAAACGATAAAAAACAAAGAGAAATTAAAAAAAGAAGCCGAGGCGATCCCGGCCAAAAAAGATGCGCAAAGACAGATCAATATCCTGGCGGCCGTCATTTTATTTTTCCAAACGATGCGCCCAAAACCGGCGCCGTTAAATATTTTATTTAAACTTTTTGATAAACAGAGCCAAGGCGATGCCGGCCGCGAACCCCCCTATATGGCCCCAGTAAGCCACCATATCGCCAGAACCGACAAGCACTCCGACGATTTGCAGGACGAACCAGAAAATAATAAAAAATACCGCCGGAACCGACGCCAGGGTCCAGATAAAAATGAGAGGGACCAGCGTTTTTATCTTGTTGCGCGCGAAAAAGACCAGGTATCCTCCCATCACGCCGGATATCGCTCCCGAAGCGCCGATGACCGGAATATCCTGATTGACCGCGCTGAAAGCGTAAAGTAAAGCCGCTCCGGCTCCGCATAATAAATAAAAAAGGAGAAATTTAAAGCCGCCCAGTTTGCGCTCCAAGTTGTCTCCGAATACCCACAAAAACCAGATATTCCCCAAAAGATGCCAAAAATTAGCATGCAGGAAAAGAGAGGTGAACATCCTAAGGTAGCTGCCATTCACGATATCCGACGGATAGAAACCATATGTTTCGATGAAACCGTTGGAATTATCCAGGGAAACAAAAAAAATAACCGCGTTCAAAACGATCAGAAAAAAAGTTATCCAAGGCGTCCTTTTCGATTGTCGGGATTCATCGTAAAGCGGAATCATCGGCGGAGAATTAGCTTGTATCCTGTGTCGGTAGACAGGCTGGTAGCTTGCAGGAACCTTTGCCTTCTTTGCGCATCAAGAAGGACAATTATTAAATTTTCAATGTTTGAAACATTGGATCATTGCGATTTCATTCCTGTCTGCCGGCAGGCAGGGAAAATTGGAAATTGAAAATTCGGTTATAAGCATTTCTTCCTTTTGCCGATCTTTGGAAAAAATAAATAAGTCTGGATATCATCGCTAATTCAAATGCCGGACCTGGCAAACTTCGAACATCGGCTCCAACTTTTTTTGTATTTCCGCCAAGAACTCTTCCGAGTAAGGGACCACTTTTTCGAATTCCGGATCAATGGTTTTTTCCGGCCTGAAATTCTGAAGAAAATACTTTTTCGCGGGAGAGATCCACCGGGCAATGCTGAAAATATCTTCTTCGGTGTGGATATTGGAAACCACCGTCGTCCTGAATTCGTAATCGATCTTATTTTGCTTGATGATATTAATGCTCTGTTGTATGTCAAAAACCCCGTCCTGCGTCCGGCAGACCTCCAGATAACGCCCCAAAGGAAGCTTCACGTCCATTGCCACGTAATCCACCAATTTCTCTTCTATCAAGACGCTAAGCATCATCGGATTCGATCCGTTGGTATCAAGCTTGACGGCATAGCCCATCTGCTTCACCTTTTGGCAAAGTTCGGGCAGTTCTTTGTTGAGAGTGGGCTCGCCGCCGCAAACCACCACCCCGTCCAGGAGGCCTTTCCTCTCTTTTAGAAAATTAAAAAATTCTTTTTCGTTCACCTGCGGCAATTTCTTCATTTCTTTTGGCAAAACCAGCTCGCGCGAGTAGCACCAAGGGCAAAAGAAATTACAGCCCGCCAGAAAAACCGTACAGGCTACCTTGCCGGGAAAATCAATAAGGGTCAATTTTTGGATACCGCCTATTTGCATATGAGTATTTTTTTATTCATTGTTTAATTCGTTTAATTCTGCTGCTTCGACTCGGAAAATTTGGGAGCTTTAAAGACCTTTCTCTGGTCAAATTCCTGCTGCTTGCCTTTGTTCCACTGGCCTACCGGACGATAGTATCCCACTATCCTCGAATAAACTTCGCAAGGCTGTTTGATAGTGCATTTCGGACACTCAAAATGTTCTCCCTCCAAGTACCCGTGAGTGGGGCAGATAGAAAAAGTTGGAGAAAAAGTGATATAGGGAAGTTTGAAATTCTCAAAAACTTTCTTGATCAGATTCTTGACGTTCCGGATATCGGATATCTGCTCGCCCAAGAACAAGTGCATCACAGTTCCTCCGTTGTACTTGCATTGCAATTCGTCCTGGAGTTTGAGAGCTTCAAAAATATCAGTGGTATAATTAACCGGAAGCTGGGAGCTGTTGGTGTAATAAGGAACTTTTTTGGTTCCGGCGCAAATAATATCGGGATAAAGCTCCCTATCTTTCTGCGCCAAGCGGTAAGAGGTTGACTCGGCCGGAGTAGCTTCCAAATTGTAGATATTGCCGGTCTCGGTTTGCACTTTCACCAATTCTTTTCTCATAAAATCCATTATCTCCAAGGCCAAGGCCTGGCCTTTTTTGGTAGTGAGATCTTCGCCGATAAAATTCAAAAGAGCTTCGTTCATTCCGGAAATGCCGATGGTCGAAAAGTGGTTTCCAAAATATTCTCCGCGGGCCGTATTGACCCCCGATAAATAGAACCGGCTGTAAGGGTACAGCCCTCTTCCGATGAAATGCTCCACTGTCTTTCTCTTCAGTTCCAAAGAGTCCTTGGCCAAGTTGATCAACTTGGATATGCGTTCGAAAAGCTCTTTCTTGGTCTTGGACAAATAGCCGATGCGCGGCAAGTTGATGGTGACAACGCCGATGCTCCCGGTCTTGCTGCCCGAACCGAACAATCCTCCGCCTCCGCGGTTATAAAGCTCTTTAAGATCAAGCCTCAAGCGGCAGCACATCGAACGGACATCCGCCGGATCCATATCGGAATTGATATAATTGGCGAAATAATTGGTGCCGTATTTGGCCGAAGCTTTAAAGATGCCGTCAAAAGCCGGCTCGTCCCAAGGGAAATCTTTTGTAATATTGATGGTCGGTATCGGAAAGTGGAAAGGCCTGCCGGAACGGTCTCCCTCGAGCATCGCCTCAAAAAAAGCTTTATTGAAAACTTTCATTTCTTCCGCGAACTCCCCGTAAGTTTCATCTTGCGGTTCGCCGCCGATCAAAACCGGTTGCTTGGCGTAAACCGAAGACGGCTTTAGATCCAATGTAACATTCGTGAACGGACACTGGAACCCGACCCTGGTCGGGATAGCCATATTGAACAAGAATTCCTGCAAAGCCTGTTTAACCTGCTGGTAGTTGAGGTTGTCATAACGGATGAACGGAGCCAGCAAAGTGTCGAAATTGGAAACCGCTTGCGCTCCGGCGCTCTCCCCCTGCAAAGTATAGAAAAAATTTACGAGCTGGCCCAAAGCCGTCCTGAAATGCTTGGCCGGCCTTGTTTCAACTTTTCCGGGAACTCCGCCAAAACCTTTTTGCAGCAGATCGTAAAGGTCCCAGCCGCAGCAGTAAGGGGCAAGGGTATCCAAATTGTGAATATGGAAATCTCCTGATATGTTGGCTTCTTTTATCGCCTGCGGATATATTTTGTTCAGCCAATATTTTTTGACAAGATAAGAAACCCCATAGTGGTTCAATCCCTGCAAAGAAAAAGCCATATTGGCGTTCTCTTTGACCTCCCAATCCAGCTTTTCCAAATACTGGTCCAGGCGATCCACTCCCGCCTCGAAAATATCTACCTCTTCCCTAACGCTTTTGCGCTGGGCGCGGTATAAGATGTAGGCCTTGGCGGCTTTTACCGATCCTTCCAAGATCAAAACCTCCTCGACGATGTCTTGGATCTGTTCGATCTGCGGCATTTCGCCTTTTTTGAACCTGCGGTTCAAAATATCGATTATCTTTTGAGTCAGCTCTTGGCTTTTTTCACCATCAGCTTCTCCGGTGGAGGTCAAAGCTTTAAAGACAGCTTTTTGTATCTTCTGCGGATCGAAGGCAACGATGTTGCCGTCCCTTTTCTGCACTTTGTCCACTTTGATTTCGATTTTGGTTTCCATAGGTTTGCAAATACTATTTATCTCGGATAAAAAGCCTCTAAAGCCCGGCTGCCGGCAAATTTTACGCCCAATCCCCCGAAATTTTTTCCGGCAATTGCCAAAAAATTTTCCCGCCGATTGGCGGCGGATTTTCCCGCCAACTACGGCCGGGATACTCATTATAACTTTTGTAAAAATGTGCTGTCAATCTTGCCAAAACCGGCAAAAGTTTTATAGCTAGGAAGCCTCTGAACCACAAGCGATTACGGTCACTTTCAGCTGGCCCTTCTTCAAACTTTTGTCGAAAGACGCTCCGAACACGACTTTGGCTCCGTCCGGAATCTCGCTTTTTAAAAATTCTCCTATCTTGGAAACTTCGTTCAAGGAAAAATCTCCGCTTGAGGCCGCGTTAAACATAACTCCTTTGGCTTTGTTCAAAGGAAAGACGACTATGGGCGACGCTATCGCCTGTTTCAAGGCCGATCTGGCCCTGTCTTTGCCTTCGGCGATCCCGGCCCCAAAATATGCCATTCCTCCCTGGGCCAAAATCTGTTTGATATCGGCAAAATCCAAATTCAATATTCCCGGATTTAAAACGATCCCCGCGATGCTCCTTATCGCCTCTTCCAAAACTTCATCGCACTTGGCAAAAGCTGTTTCGATCGAATCTTTGGGCGACACGATCTTCGACAGCTTGTCGTTTCTTATCACGATCATCGTATTGACCTTGCGGCGCATATCTTTCAACGCTTTGGCGGCCACATTCCTTCTTTGGCGGCCCTCAAAATTGAAAGGCAAGGTCGCTACGCCAACAACTATCGCTCCGGCTTTCCGGGCGATCTCGGCAATGACCGGCGATGCTCCCGAGCCCGTTCCCCCTCCCAGTCCCGCGGCCAAAAAAATAAGGTCCGCTCCCTGCAAAGCCTGGGTGATCTCCTGGCTGCTTTCTTTGGCGGCCATTCTCCCCACTTCGGGATTCATACCGGCGCCCGAACCCAGGGTCAATTTCTTTCCTATCCTTATTTTCTGATGCGCGTCTTTTTTAGCCAGGTCCTGGGCATCGGTATTAAAAGAGATAAGCTCGATATCCGCAATCCCGGCTTTCATTATGCGATCAACGGTATTCGATCCCGAACCGCCCACTCCGACCACTTTGATCCTTGCTCTTGATAATTCCATATTTCCTGTTCTTTTTTATCTGATTAACGATATTAAGAATACGCACAGGCAATGCCTGTGCATATCAGACCCGTGAAGAACCGGCCGATCAGGCCGAATAACGAATTTGCATCCTCTAAAATTTCTAAGGAATGAAAGCTTTGAACACCTTTTTTATCTTCTCGGCAAAACCGCTGTTTAACGGTCCAAGGCGGGTCCTGCGCGAACCGCCCTTCCTGCTTTCTATGACCAATCCGCAGACAGTGGCCAGAGCGCAATCGCTTTCCAATCCGTTAAAACCTTGCGCGTATCCGATGCGGGAAGGAAGCTTCAAAACTTTCTTGGAAACATCGACTATGCCGGGCAATTTTACGCCGCCTCCGGTCAAGAACACGCCCGCCGGCAGCAATTCCTGGCGGTTTATCTTTTTCAATTCTTTTTGCGCCAGTTCGAATATTTCATAAACCCTGGCTTCGATGATCTTCTTGACCTGTTTCTGCGAGAAGTCCAGATCGTTGTTTTTCCTTCTCGGCTCCCTCTCTTTTTCCTGATGTTTATATCCTTTTACGCTGACAGCTATTTGCTCTCCTCTGTCTTTTTTTGATCTCTTTTCGGAATCCATCGCGCTGAACTCGCGCTTGATCCTCTCGGCAATATCGATCTCTGTTTTCAACCCGATGGCAATATCGTTGGTAATATTGGCGGACCCGACCGGAAAGATGACCATATCCAATAAATTTCCTTCTTCGTAAACGGTCAAGCCGGAAGTATTGGCGCCGATGTCCAAAACCGCGACCCCCAATTCTTTCTGGCGAGGAAGCAAAACGGCGCTGGACGCGGCCAACGGCGAAGGCATCACGCTCTCCACCTCCAGCCCTCCTTCAACAGCGGCGTCGGTTGCGTTCTCAACATCCAAAGCGAAAATAGAAAGCAAAAACGCTTCCAGCTCAAGCCTGACTCCCTGCAGCCCCAAAGGAACTTTAAATTCAGGCTCCCCGTCCAAAACCCACGACTTCGGAAAAATGTCATGAACTTCTCTGTTGGAAGGCAAATTGATGTTTTGCGTCTCTTCCAATATCCGGTCTATATCTTCCTGGCAAACTTTTTGATCCGCTCTCGAGACCGAAATCAACCCGCGGTTCGGGACCAGCTGAATCTTTGAACCGTTGACATTGACAAGAACATCGCCGATCTGCTCCACCTGGCTCTTCGAGGCTTTCGCCAGCATCTCCTCGACCTTCTTTCCTGCCTCTTTTGAGTTGCAAACCCTTCCTTTCTGAACACCGGCGGAATTAGTCTCGCAAAAAAACAGAACATCCATCTCCCGGGTTCTGGGATTTTCCCTGGCCGATAGTATCTTGATGGTATCGCTGCCGATATCCAAGCCGGTGATGATCGGAGACTTTGACATAAAATTAATGCCGGTTAGCAAACATTCCAAGGGCTTTCCCCGGGAAAATTATAATTTATTATTCCAGCGATCTGCGAAGATAATCGTCCTGCTTACTCTCCATTATCTCAGCCTCTTCTTCGCTTTTTTCGTGGTCGTAGCCTAAAAGATGCAAAATGCCGTGAATCAAAACAAGGTTCAACTCTTTTTCAAAACTGTTTCCATTCTCCTTGGCCTGTTCCTCGACTCTGCTTGGGCAGATTATCACTTCGCCCAGCGGGCTTATCTCCAAATCATCTTCTTTGATGTCCGGGTCGGGACAGCACTCGAAAGAAAGCACGTCTGTCACACTATCTTTGCCTCTATACCCGCTGTTCAGCTCTCTGATCTTTTCGGGTTCGACGAAAGCCACGGACAGCTCGCAAGTTTCGCAAGCTCTCTCGGCGAGCAGCACGCTTTCGGCCGCCTTTCTTAATCGGTCCTCGCCGATCTCGAACGAAGTCAGATTGTTGAATTCCACCATGATCTTCTAAATTAAATGAGTTTAAAGGTATTTTATCAAATAGGCGCCCCCAAGGCAATCGCCCCAAAAATCCACTTTTAAGGCAACCGCTAGAGGAGCAATATCATCTTTTTTTTCGCTATTAAAAAACTGCGAGTTGTTATGCTCACAGTTTTTTAATAGATAATTTCATGATGGACTATCTCTTTCGATTTCCACTCTTCAAAATATTTTTGAGGTATGCCCGAGCGCCTAATTGCAATTTTCATCGTCTTGTCAGACTGGCTCTCTCTTTCATGGGAGCTAAAAATAACCTGGACAACTCTGGCCTCTCCTTTTATCCTGCCGTTCATAAAACAATGAGAACCTTTGGTATGCCTTCGACAAAATTATAGTCCTCCAAAAATTTCTTAAATTCTTTAGCTGGCCAATTCTTCAATCTCGCCATAATCAATTGAGGCAAGGAACGACGAAATTAGCGCAATCTTTTATGGGAAAAGAGCAAAAAGAAGAATTTTTAATTTTGTCCGACACTTTCATGCTCTCCTTTCCGGAACCGATCCACTTTAAATATTTTTCATAAAGATCCCAATATTTTTTAGGGGCAGGCCTATTCAACACCTTATCATCCAAATCGTTCTTGATGGCATTCTCTATATAGCCAACCACTGCTTCTGCGATCTTGGCTAAAACATTTTCTTTTGTTCCGGCCTCTTCGACGATATCCAAATCTAAACAAACAGCAATATATTTGCCTTTTTCAGGGAACACGAAAATCCTAGCCAAGCCATATTTTTTTGTATTTATTGTTCTCATGTCGTATTTTAACTATAACCTAATTTGGACGAAGTGTAGAATATTTTAGACACCAAAAAACGAACGATCCATATCACAGATCTTCTTCGCTTATGACTTTTATGCCGTTTTGTTTTAACAGCTTGACTGTTACTCCGTCGCCTTCGATCACCTTCCCCGAAAAAGTTCCGTCGTATATTTTCCCGCAGCCGCAGGAAGGGCTCCTCTGTTTGAGTATCGCCTCTTTTACGCCGAACATTTTTGCCAATTTTAAAACTTCTCGGGCTCCCTTCTCAAAATTATCGCTGACATCTTTGCCGGATTTGGAAAAAACCTTTCCGTCTCTCTGCTCGGAAGGTTCTCTCGGGGCAAGCAATCCTCCCAGCTGTTCCGGGCAAACAGGGACCAAGGTTTCTTTTTCCGCCATTCCCGCGACCTTTTTATTGAAATTGTCCCCTCCATTATATTTGCATTTTATTCCCAGCAAACAGGCGCTGCAAAGTTTTATATTCCGCGTGCTTCCTTCCATAATATCCATATCCATTTAGAAATTATTCCGGCTCGCCTATTTTATCAAAAAGCCGCCTTTTTGTAAGACGGCCTTGCGTTAAGGATACCGTCCTACTCTTCAAGATCAATAATATCGTTCAGAGCGATTTCTGCCACATTTTCAGACACGCCAAAAATCTCTGCTATCGGTATCGCGATATAAGAGTTTACCATTTTCTCGCTTATACCTTCCAAGGCTTTTCTCTTTCTTTTTATGATTTTTTCTTTTTCAGCAAACAGCTCCTTTCTTGGCACGAGAAGATAATTTGCAAATTTGTTAGCTTGCGTCTCAAGATAACCGTACTTGTCCCCTGGAATCTTCTCCATAAATTCATAGAAATGTTCGACACTCTCTATCTCAAAATCATTATAAACCTGCTTATGCAAAACGAAGTGGCCGATTTCGTGAGCCAACGAGAATCTTAAGCGATTTTTATAACGTTCGTCCCAATATCTTCCATGATCGACATAGATAGAAGACCAATCGGACGTTATCAAGGCGTCCGTGTCACAAAGTCCTTGCAGGCCATTGATCGGAATAATATTAAGTTCTAACTTCAAATCTATATATCTTCTATCTCTACCGGGATCGAATCATCCCAAAACTTTTTCCTAAAAGAAATAGCTTTATCCTTAATTGCCGAATTATTTAAAAAAGGAATTACTATCTTTTTATAATCCATATTAAGCCTTGCGTATCAGATCTATCAACCGATTTATTTCTTCCTTGGTCGGTTTTTTATTCCTAAGAGTCCTAAAAAAGGCAGGCAAATATTTAGCCGCATTACCATGGGAAAGGATATCTTGCGGAATAATTCCTTGAGCAATAGTCGCTTCATCAATAAAAATCTGGATATCCTTTTTTGTCTTGATATCTAATGCCTTGGCCCACTTATTCAAAACTTTCTCATCGGACGGAGGGGGAATCTTCCCTCTTTCTATTTTACTCCAATTGCTTGGATCGTAGCCAGTTAGCTGGCATATCTTTCTTAAGCTCAGTTCCCTCTTGATCCTCATCTCCTTCAAACCCTCTCCGAACTTTTTCATAAAATTATTGGACATAAAGCTTCAAAAAATTTTATTGATTAATGTGGTATTATTCTACCACAAAAATACTTTAAGTCAAGACGATCCCTCCCACTCCCCGAAAAACTGGTCTAAATATTTTTCCAGGAATTCGTGCCTTTGAGCCGCCATCTCTCTGGCGGTTTCGGTGTTGAGCCTGTTTTTGAGCAGCAAAACTTTTTCGTAAAAATGGTTGATCGACGAACTTCTATTGTTTTTATAGCTCTCGAACGTTTTATGAAATTTCGGCTTGGTATCCGGATCGTATATCTCCCGGCCGACCGATCCGCCGTAGGCAAGGACTCTCGCGATGCCGATAGCTCCGATCACGTCCAGCCTGTCGGCGTCCTGGACGATCATCCCTTCTTTCGTTGTTATCTTGTTGCCAACCCCCGCTCCTTTGAAAGAAACGTTATCGACTATCTCCCCAACCCGCGCTATCGTTTTTTCATCCACCCCGGACCCGCCCAACAGAACAGCCGTTTTCTTCGACCCGGCGGCCTCGTCCGCGTCATTGAACTTCCAATCGCCGATGTCATGCAGCAAAGCGGCCAGCTCGACGATGAACAGGTCCCCGCCCTCTTTGGCGGCGATCGTTTTGGCCGTCCGGCGGACGCGCCAAACATGCCACCAATCGTGGCCGGTCGGATCGCCAGACGACAATTCTTTCACGTAATTTTCAACTTTATCGAGGATATTTATTTTATCCATGCCTCTAGAGGATGTTATCTTTCAAATATTTTTTAAAATCGCTCCAATACGTAACATTCTTGCTCCAAAATTCAATGACCTTTTCATCGCCCATATCCGAAAGGGTTTCGTCGCAGCCTTCGGGAATGAATATGTCATCTATCGGGGTCATTCCTTTTCTTCCGCACTTCTCGGCCACCCTTCCTCTGACCACGCTGATGAACAATTTCGGCTCTTTCCCCGGTTGGCAGAAAGCCAGACAATCTCTTGCTTCCAACGATCTGTTTTCTTTCCCTTTCATCAGATTTATATAATCCTCGGCGGAAAACCACTGGTTGGTGTATTTAACAAAAGGGCCGGGAAATCCTTTAAAAGTTTCTAAAGAAATGCCGCAATCCGTCAAAAAAGCCGGAGATTCCAGGCTCTTGCTCGCCCATCTGGCGGAATACATCGCCACGTCTTCAACGTTAGTGCTTTGGATCTCCGGCGTTTCCATATCCTGCCGGACCAATTCCAAATCCAGATCGGCCAGCGCCTTTTTGGCCGTGGCGAACTTATATTTATTTCCGGTTATAAAGATTATTTTGTTGCTTTTCATATTTCAACCCATTCTATCAAAAAAGCCGCCTTGCAAAAAGGCGGCAGGATCAGCTGATAAAATTTACTATAATCTCATTCAATTTCTTAAGATACTTTTTCGCTTCAGGAGTCCGTTCTCCCGGCGCCCATGAAGCAAATGTTTTGGCTGTTTTGTCGCTATAGCCTCCCTTGGGGTGGCCTTTGGATTCAAAAACCACGCTGGGCTCCAAAGCTATCAAGCAATGCCAAGTCCCGGGTAATATGCAAACGCCATATGCTCCGTTCGTTTTATCAAGCAGGACGGAATTGTCCGGGTCGATCTCCCCGCCGGGGCCGAAGATCACGACCGCCGCTCTGCCTTTTATCAGATCAAACACTTCTACTTGATTCGGATGGTCGTGCTTATGGGGCTGGACATAAGTTCCGGGAACAAGCGCATTCAATGCGGCGGTCTCGCAAGTGCTCTGTTCTAAAATATAAAAATGTCTAAGACGCTCGCTGGCCTTAGCGGCCGCCAACGCTTCGTCGGCCAGATCGTCCGTTATTTTAATGATACGCGCGCTATTCATATCTCTAGCCTGCCTAAACAATAATTTATTCTCGGCCTCCTTTGGCGATAAAACTCGCCAGCCATTTGGCTTTGTTCCTTTCCAGACAGAGCCTGCCGTCAGGTTCGTTCTCCTTCGCGATCCGCTGGTCCGGAGAGGTGGTCCAGAAATTCACGGTGGCCAAACCCATCAAAGACCTTAATACCCCGACCCTGATCTCGATGTTTTTAATACTGCCGTACGGTATTATTTTTGTCCGTCCGGCGACAATACCGCCGCTAATGGCGATCTTATTTTCATTTATCTGAAAACTGGTCTTTCTGCCTTCGAACCAAGCAAAGAAAAGCGCTGGAAGGATGAAGAACACAGATAAAAAACCTATCCATCCTCCCATTTTGACCATCAGCAGAATAGCAGAGAGAAGTAAAAAGTATATCGCTATTTTTATGACGATATACAAAAAATATTTTGTTGGAAGATATTGTTCCTTATTTAGCTGGATCATATTGGATGAATAAATTTTTATTCTTATTGGCTTAATGAATTGATCATATCCAATGTCGGATTGATGCTGGTCGTGAGCGGGCCCATCAACACGGCAGAAAAGGCTATCCCAGCCAAACTGATCAGCACTATAAGCAACATCCCCCGCTTGAAATATTTTCCCTTGGCCGAGTCGTCAAGCAAATTAGATTTGAAAAAATTTTTATACCCGACATATAAATTGGCTATGCCCAACAGCAAAGTAACCATCAGAAGGGAATAAACAGTGAAGGGATCGAGAGAAATTTCAGCTCCAGCCGATCCGGACAGTATGGCATAAGCCTCATTGACAGATTTCAAAACGTACGGATAAGAAACAACACTGACGATCCCCTCCGCCCCGGAAGACAGATTCAAAAATCCGATCGTTTTGTTTTTATTTATTTTCATATATTTCAGCTGGGAAAGAAGGCTTTTCCTTTCTCTCCGGCTGTTTGTTTTTTGGCCTGATAAAATTATAACCTAAAATCGCGCGCGGAAAAACTCATAGGCGGAATTTGCCGATGTTCCTCAAAAATCCTCCCGCCCCCCTGTTCGATCTGTTGAATTTGCCTATCGCCTCTTTTATCTTCGGCAAAGCTTCGACCGCCGCTTTCTCTCCCTGTAAAATTATCTTTTCTCCGCGATCGCCCAAAAATTTGTCCAAATCCAGAATACCCAAGCCGGCGACGGAAGGGTCTATAACAATATCCGCGCCTTTCAAATGTTCCTGCGCCAAACTGTACTGCAAGGCTTCTATGGCTCTGGCGGCAATCTCGTAAACTCCTTCTTTCCTGTCCTTCGTCCGGACTTCGAAAGCGCTTTTATTATATAGGTTAACGGCGATGACAATATCCGCACCCATCTGGCGGACCACATTGACCGGCACGGGATTGGACAGGCTGCCATCCCACAAAAGCTGTTCTCCTAAAGATACCGGTTTAAAAACCAGAGGGAAAGCCGCGCTGGCCTGGACCGCAGAGGCCAGATCTCCTTCGGAGAGCACGCAAGCTTCGGCCGTATCAAAGTTGGTAGCTATCGCCCTGAAAAGAATTTTAAGTTCTCCGAAGCTTGCCCCGCCGAAAGTTTGGACCAAAAAATTTTTTACCTTATCCCCTTTGATCAATCCCCCCTCGAATGACGGGTCTATGACCAAATTGATAAATTTTGCCAAATCGTTGCCCAGAAGAACTTTCTCCACTTTTTCGCAATCCTTAAAAAAAGAGTACAAAGATCCGATCAAAGCCCCCGCGCTGGCTCCGGCAATAAAATCGATCGGAATATTATTCTGCTCCAATATCTTGATAACGCCGATATGGGCGTAGCCCCTGGACCCGCCCCCGCTAAGCGCAAGCCCGATTTTAGGTTGATTGTCGGACATAAATTTAATAATGCTCCGCCAAAACAATGGCTATCGACAAATATCCGAAATTTGTTTTTTCCTTGGATAAAAAAGACATAGTCGATCTTGTTTATTTATTATTGCTCCAGCCCCTTCTCGCAAACTGTTTTATAAGCTCCCGTTTTCTCGCAGATGCTTTTATCTGATTTCAAGACAGCCAGCAAAGAGTAGCAGTCGTTTTTCCAATCCTGTGCTTTTTCGCAAATATTCTCGTCCAATTTTAATATGGCAAGATCCTCATAACATCCGGCGTCCGCTTTCGCGCACAGCGATTCGTCGGCCTTGGCCTTGGCCACCACATTGTAACAAAAACTTTGAGATCCTTTTTGCTCTTTGGCGCATAAAGTTTCATCTTGCTTGGCCGCCGCGACCATAGAATAGCAATGCAGAGAGCCATCGCTTACTTTTTTGCATAAGTCGGAATCTTTCGCAGACACCGCAACCCCGACATAGCAAGTCTCGTTGTCCGAAAACAATTTTTGGCTAACCGCCTTATCGCATAAAGTTTGGTCTTTTTTGGCGGCGGCCACCGAATAATAGCAAAGGCTTTTAAACCCGTCTTTGCTTGTCGAATAAATATTTTTTAATTCCACTTTTGAACAAAAAGACTCATCCATTTTGCCCAAAGCCAATCCGTAATAACAGGCTCCCTGCCCGGCTTTTTCTTTTTCTATTTCCGAGCACAATTCTCCGTCATAATTTTTTTCTTTAAAGATATACGAATAACAGCTTGGACTGATGCACTTTGAAAGCTGTTCTTTCGGCGTTCCCTGGCCGTTCTCAACCGCTATGATCGCTTTGCAAGTAGAAGAAACCGAAAGGCTTCCGCTTTTTTCTTCGCACATTTTCTCATCATTTTTAGCCACTGCCATTCCCGCATTGCACAAGCCGGAGCCGCCGATGTCCAGATTGTCCAGCCTGCCGCACATATTTCCGCCTTCGTAGTCTTGCTTGAATATTTCCGCGTAGCAAAGGATCCTGTCCGCGTCAGAGGACGCATTGTTTATCGTTGCCGTTGCTCCGCATGCGATCATTTGCTTCAAAACGTCTTTTTCGGACACAACCTTCTTTTCTTCTCCGGCGGGAACGATCTCTGCCCCCCCCGCGTCCTCTGTCCCCCCAGTTTGCGGTTCTTGATCTTGGATATGGACCTGCTCTTGTTGTACCGGAACCGGGATATGGTCCTCCGCCTTCGGGCTTATTATCCCCCAACCGAAATGCTTATCTGATACATAAAAACCGGCAGCGGACAATCCGGCGAGCAAGAGAATAAAAAAGATATAAATAGCCGCTCTAAAGCCGAAATTGGCGGATGAAAACCTAATCCCGCCCTCTATTTCTTTCTCCGTCCAGCCGACTCCAAGAAGTTCTTGCCTGATCTGGTCATCGGTCATTTCTGCCGCCCTGGCGCTCTTGATATATTCGACTAGTTTTTTATTCATATTTATTCGAGGCCGCACATATCTCTTGGGCCTAAATTATGCGCTAATTATCTTTTACAGGCGCCTGATCGCCAGTCTGCTTCCCCACTTTTTCGTAACAGCTGGTTTTCATGCTTCCCGCTTTATCGCAGAGGCCTTTTTGGGCTTTAAGCTCGGCCAAGTAAAGATAGCATATGTCCAGTCCCGATTTTATACACAAACTCTCATCCATTTTTGCCAGAGCAAGCTCTTCATAGCAAACTCCTTTGGCCGTCTTTATCTCTTCGCAAACGGCTTCATCTTTTTTGACCGCGGCCAATAAACTGTAGCAAGCGTCCTTTTTAAGATCGCTGGCCTCTTGCGAACATATCGATTCATCGCGGTTAACGGCGGCTATCGAAGAATAACAGTTGTCTTTGCTGTTGGAATTCTTGATCTTGCCGCAAACAAGCAGGTCCGCTTTACTCGCGGCCACCGACGCGTAGCAATTGTCTATATTATAATTTTTATTCTGCTTGACCGCTTCAACGCACAATGCCTCGTCTCCTTTAGCCGCGGCAACGATGGCGTAACAATCGCCCCTCCTCGCTCCATCTTTAATGTTAAGACAGACGGACTGGTCTTTTTTCGTTTTAGCCGCTCCCGAATAACAAATATCTTTGGCATTGAGATTTGTCACTATCTTGGCGCAAACGGACTCGTCGTATCCTTTCTCGCTAATTATCCATTCGTAGCAATCTTTTTCAGTTTCGCACCTCAAAAGCTGTTCTTCCGGCAAGCCTTCGCCGCCCGCGGCGGAAATAATGGCATTGCAAATGGTCGAAAAACGGCCGCCTTTTTCAGAGCATAATTTGTTATCGTTTTTCGCTATCGCCTCGGCGGCCCAGCAAGCCTCTTTTTGGGAAAAACCTTGCCCGGACGACATTCCCGCGTCCATTCTTCCGCAAAGGTCTTGGCTGGCACCGGCTAAAACGGCGCTATAGCAGATTATCTCCTCGGTAGTATTCTTGCCTATCACCCCTTTATTCAATCTGCATTCGAATATTTTTTTCATATCCTCATTGACCTTATCCATTTCCGCCATCTGCGCTTGGAGCGCCTGCAGAATGTCTTCCGATTGCTGTTGTTCCTGTTGGCCGGAAATATTCCATTTGATGATCCCCCAGCCAAGCCATCTATCGAGAGTATAAAAACCGGCCGCCGCGGAGCCCATCAATAAAATGATAAAAAGAAGATAAATAATGGTTTTGAGGGCGGGATTCATAGACTTTTTTATCTTGGCATCGATGGCCCCGAGTTCATCCTCTATGTCCGCCACCTGCCAGCCAGCCTTTAACAGTTCCTGCCTTATTTGGGCGTCGGTCATCGCGGCGGCCCTGGCGCTTTTAATATATTCCGCAAGTTCTTTGTTCATAATTTTTGATGAAAATATTTACAGCTTGAATAAATATTTGCACGAAATATTTTTATCTTATAAATATTTGCACGAAATATTTTTATAAATATTTGCATCGGCAAATAAAAAATAATCTGATATTAGTTTAACAAAAAAACAAGATCTAATAAAATGCGGACAATCCCCAGAGATATATCGATCGGAACAAAAACCCGGGATGGCTCCCGGGTTTTTGACAGATCATCTGGTTCCTTCGTTCAATAAAGAGTTTATGCTGATTATTTTCGGATTGAATTTTACTTTTTCTTTCTTCGGCACCGCCCTATTGGCGGCGACTATGCGTATCATATCCTTTACTGCATTTTGGGTATTAATAAAATTTATCTCTATCTCTTGGGAGTTCAATTCCTCTTTTAGCATCAATAACGCATGAGCGGCTGATCTTGAAACAAATCTTACTTCTGAAAAATCAAAATCAACCGACCGGGATTTGGTTTTTTTTATAGCTTTCTTCAGAATATCAACAACATCCCTTGAGCTTATCATTGGAGCTATCAACTCGGCCATATTCAATTGCGCCTTTTTCATATTTGACATATTTAAGTTAATATATTGTAGCACAAAAATTAAATTTTACCATCATTACTCTAAATATTGAGAAATATCTATTTTCCCCTTCGGTTTCGGTATGCGGTAAGAAATAATCGCTCCCTGCCAATAAAAATCGGGGAGTTCTACTAAATTTTCTCTACCATTTTCAGCAACTAAAGCAGACGAGCCGGAAATCAGAATAAAACCGCCCCCTTGCAGCCCTTCACAGATAACCCGCTTTGACGTTCTTAACCCAAACCCTCTTTCCTTATCTTTAACAGAGTGTCCTTCCATGGCCTCAATTATAGAATCAGAATCCGACAGTACTATGCCCTTCTCATCCTCATACGTTTTAGAAAAACCTCTTCCTCTATCAACGATAGAAATCTCTAAATAATTTTTTGCCGGATAAAATTGGCTAAAAACATAACCTTTTTCTTCTTCGCTATGCTCAAAAATATTAGTTACCAGCTCCGATATTGGATAAGCGATGGCATTCTGAGCTCCGGAAATGTTCCCCAAAACTCTGCATATCTGTTCGGAAAATAAAGCTTCCAGCTTATCTCTAGCCGCAACGTCATCTTTTTTCAAAATGCTTATAGGTATATAATTTTTATTCTTTTGGATTTTTTGCAGAAAAGAAGACACAGACTCTACTCCCTTAGGAAAAATTACAGTATTTAAGTAACATCCGGTATCGCTCCCCTGATCTATTTTAAAAGAGCTGTTCGTGCTGTTTATATAAGCGCTGATCGGCAATAGAAGCAACGGAGAAACAAATCTTACGGAAGAAAAATCAAAATTTAGATCCTCTCCGGCTTCGGACCCTGAAAATGCTTTATAAAGAGACCCTAGTTGAGAAACGAGAGAATCTCCTTGGAATTTTGAGATAGATACATCTTTCATTTTTTTACTTATCCTGAAATCTTAAAAAAGGCTGGCCAGCCGGAACAAAAACCCGGGATGGCTCCCGGGTTTTTGACGATAACGGCGAACAGATATTTTATTTCCCGCCCAATAATTCTTTGACAATTTTGCTTACCAAGGTTCCGTCGGCTTTGCCTTTGGTGGATGGCATTAACGCGGCCATCACTTTTCCCATATCCTTTGGATCTTTGGCTCCGGTCTTGGCTATGGCTTCAATGACCAGTTTTCTTACTTCTTCCTCGCCCATCTGTGCGGGAAGATAAGCCGATAAAATTTCGAGTTCCAGCTTTTCTTTTTTGGCCAGTTCGGGGCGGTTGCCTTTTTCGTATTCAATGGCAGCTTCTTTTCTTTTCTTGGCCTCGGAGAATATAACGTCTATTATTTCCTGATCGGCCAATTCGCCTTTTTTGGCCAATTCCTCTTCCGACAAACCGGATTCTTTGCCTGCGGCATCAGCCCTTTTATTGATGCTCTTATTGGTCATGGCCGAAATAAGCATCCTCAAAGTGGATACTTTATTCTCGTCCTTTTCTTTTTGGGCCGACACCAAATCTTTTTTGATCTGTTGTAACATCATATTGCAAAAAGAGCCGCAGACCTCCAAGGAAGTATGCGGACTCTGTGAACTAGTTGATTAAAAGCTAAAGAAACCTTCTATTTTCTTCTCGGCTTTTTAACAAGCTTTCCGAATTTCTTCAACCGTTTGTATTCGGCTTTTTTGACCTCGCGAATAACGGCTGCTCTTTGCTTCAAATTCTTGCTCTTAGTTCTGACCGCAAATTTCCTCTTTCTCACCTCAACCAAAACTCCGCTTTTCTGGATCGCTTGGTTAAAGCGGTAGATCAAAGATTGCGAGCTTTCCTGTTTTTGTCTTTGTACTTTTACGCTCATTTTGTGTTTTTATTATTCTTATTAATTCTTAATTAAAATCTTTTCTTGATCTCCTTTATTATGTCCTCCTGGCTGACGGTCACCTGCTGTCCGTTGGCCATATCCCGGATGATTATCTCTCCGTCCAGGGCTTCTTTCTGTCCCAGTATCAAAGCATATTTGGCTCCAAGCTTCTCGGCTCTCGCCAGCTGATTCTTCAAAGAGTCGCGGCCCAGCGATTCGGCCGCCCTTATTTTCTCTTTTCTGAAGTCCTCCAACAGCCTTAACGTTTTTCTTTTGGCTAAAATGCCGATCTGGGCCAGGAAAACTTGAGGAGGCTGCTCGACGGATCTGACCTTCCTGTTCTTCATCAATCCTATCAGCCTCTCCACTCCAACGCCCCAGCCGCAAGCCGGAACATCGGGTCCTCCCAACGATTTTGCTAGTTTATCATAACGGCCGCCTCCTGCCAAGGACCCCGCAGAAATTTCTTCCTGTTTTTCAGGTTCGGGGGCTTGGACCGGCTGCTGGCCTTCTCCGGCCGCCGCCTCTTCTTTTTTCTCCGGCTCCGCCTTTTTTTCGGGAACCACGTCGACTTCGAACACCGTATTCGTGTAATAATCGAGGCCTCTCACCAAGTAAGGGTCCAAAGTATAGCTGATCTTCATCTCGTCCAGTATCTCCAAAACTTCTTTAAAATGATGATGGCATTCCGGGCAAAGATAATTGATGATCTGGGGGGATTCGGCCAGCGCTTGGCGGCATTTTTCATTTTTGCAATCCAATATCCTTAAGGGATTGATCTTTACATTTTGCTGGCAATCGGAACAAATCTCATTCTTCTTGTTTTTTAAAAATCCGAGCAAGGCCTTCTTGTATGCCGGACGGCAGTTGGCATCTCCGATGCAATTCACTTTGAAAGACAGGTTTTTGAATCCCAATTCATCCAAAATTGCCGACAAGATCAAAATCATCTGGGCGTCGGCTATGGGACTGCTTTCGCCTATGAACTCAACTCCGAATTGCCTAAACTCGCGATAATGCCCCGCCTGGGTCTTCTCGTATCTGAAGAACGGACCGAAATACCAAAGCTTTATCGGCTGGGTCCAGTTCTGCATCCCCTGCTGAAGATAAGCCCTCATTATCGGGACGGTGCCTTCCGGCCTTAAAGCCAAAAGTTCTTTGCTCTTGGTGCGGAGAGAATACATCTGCTTATTGATCATTTCTGTCGTTTCCCCCACTCCGCGCGAAAAGAGGTCCGCTTGCTCCAGGATCGGGGTATCTATCTTTTCAAAACCGTAAAAATCAAGAACTTTCTGGGCAGCGTTGTATATTTTCTGATAAAAAAACTGGTCCTGCGGCAGAATATCGTTCATTCCCGAAGGGGCTTGGAATTTATTTTTTTCCATAAGAGAAGCTAAAAGCTTGTTTTAGGAATTATCGCTTTGGCGACTTTTAGTTTAGTAAAGGGGCGCTCCCAAAAAATTTAAAAAGCTGGGCAGCGAAAATTGGATCGAAGCGCGGCCGATGATATTTTCCTCGGGCACATTGCCCCACCCTCTTGAATCCGAGGAATAATTGCGGTTGTCTCCCAAGACAAAATATTGATCCGAGCTTAATTGGCGCGCCGGCATATTGGTCAAATTCTTCCAAGTCTTTATAAAATCTTCGGAAAGATAGGGCATCTCGTCCAAAGCGGCGGTCTGGCCGTTTATAAATATCTGGCCGTCTTTTATTTCCACTGTTTCGCCGGGCAAGCCGATAATGCGTTTTATATAGCGCTCTTTTTGATTAAGAGGATATTTAAAGACAATGACATCGCCTCTTTGCGGTTCGTTGAATCTGTAAGATATTTCATCAATGATCAAATAATCTCCGCTGTGATAGTTAGGCTCCATTGAAGCGCCCTTGACCACGAACGGCTGAAACAAAAAATAGCGGATCGGAACGACTATCGCCAAAGCGATGACAACTATTTTCAAAACGTCGAAGGTGAAAGAAAAAAATCCTTTAATTTGCGTGTTCATATAAGCTATATGATAATATAATAGCTTTGACTTGGCAAGCGAAGTGTTATAATGTTTTAGAAGAGATTTTGCTTGATTTTAAAGCGTTTTTAGTTATTCGAATGTCGAATGTCGAGGGTTGAATGTCGTTACGATCTTCGACCTTCGATCATCGACGTTCAAAGTTTATGTTCATCATTGCAGGTTTGGGAAACCCTGGTCCGGAACTAAAAAAAACTCGCCATAACATCGGCTTCATGGCCCTCGACGTCTTGGCAGAGGCCAACAGCCTCCCCTCTTTCAACCTGGCAAAAAAATACCAAGCGCTCATATCCGAAGGATTCCTCGGCGAAGAAAAAATTCTGTTATTAAAGCCGCAGACTTTTATGAACGCTTCCGGGCTGTCGGTCAAAGCCGCGCTGAAAAATTTCAAACTCGGGCCGGAAAGTTTGATCGTCATACACGATGACGCCGATCTGCCGTTGGGCGCTTTAAAAATTTCCGAAGGCCACGGGCCGGGAGGACATAAAGGGGTCGGGTCCATCATCCAAGAAATAAAAACGAAAGATTTTACCAGGATAAGAATCGGCATAGCTCCCGTGAGCGAAATACTGCAGATCAGAAAGCCCGATTTGAAAGACTTTGTGCTCAAAAAATTCACCAAAGACGAGGAAGAAACTCTGGCCCGGACATTCAAGGAAGCGGCGGAAGCCGCGGCCGTTGTTATAAACTCGGGAGCAGACGCCGCGATGAATCGGTTCAATTGATCTTTCAATTAAAAAACGGCATTGGGCCTTCCGAGAAGGGCCGATAAAACTTATCCAAATGGACCAACCAACCATTTTAGACCAAGAAATAAAAACGGCCGGGCCCGAAGATCCGGAGTATCCTTTGGCTCTGAAGAAAATAAAAAATCCGCCCAAGACGCTTTACTATCTTGGACGGATGCTGGCCGAAGAAGATTGTCTGGCCGTTGTCGGATCGCGCTTCGCCTCGCCTTACGGCAAAGCGGCCGCGCTGGAGCTGGCAAAGGGCGCGGTTCAAAACGGGTTGACCATCGTTTCCGGTCTGGCCGTTGGCATAGATTCCTGCGCCCATAAAGCCGCTGTCCAGCTTGGCAGAAGAACTATCGCCGTCCTTGGCGGAGGTTTGGATATTGGAAGTTTTTACCCAAGAGAAAATATAAGACTGGCCCAAGAGATATTGGATAGCGGCGGGGCGCTGATCTCCGAATATCCTCCGGGAACCAAACCCGCCAGATATACATTCCCCCAGCGCAACCGCGTTATTGCCGGATTGGTCCTCGGGGTACTTGTCGTTGAAGCAAAATTAAGATCCGGCGCCTTGCTTACCGCCGATTGGGCAAAAAAATACAACAAAAAAATATTCGCCGTGCCCGGGCCGATCCATAACGCCAATTCGCAGGGATGCAACCGGCTGATAAAAAACGGGGCTATGCTGGCGGAAGACCACAATGATATTTTAAAAGGATTGCATATGTCTTCCGCCTCCCTCCGCCAGCAGGCTCTGCCTATCCAGGATCCTAACGAACAAGCGATCCTGAAAGTTTTGGAACAGGAAAATTTTAACATCGAAAAGATCATCGAGATGGCAAAAATAGACGCGGCAACCGCGGCGAGGACGATCATTCTGCTGGAAATGAAAGGCGCGATCATTGATCTCGGCGGCGGCGTTTACGGACTGGCTCGATAATGCTCGATAATCGATAATCGAATGTCGAATATCGAATGTCGAGAGTCGAGAGTCGAAGGGCGTGACGACTCTCTATCCTCGACCTTCGAATGGCGATTTTTGCTTTTTATGATCTCCTAACTTATAATAACTCCACACAATGAAACTGATCATTCTAGAAAGTCCTACCAAGGCAAAAACCATTTCCAAATTTTTAGGCTCCGGATGGAAGGCCCTGTCTTCTTACGGACACATCCGCGATCTGCCGCAAAGAAAGTTCGGGATAGACCTCGAAAACAACTTCGCGCCGCAATATACCGTCGCCGCCAAGGCGAAAAAAAACTTGGACCTGCTGAAAAAAGAAGTTAAAAAAGCCGACGAGATTATAATCTCCACCGATCCCGACCGCGAAGGAGAAGCCATAGCCTGGCATTTGACCGAGGCTCTCGGACTAAAAAAAGAAGATTCTTACCAAAGGGTCGTTTTCCACGAGATCACGAAAGCGGCCATCGAAGAAGCGATGAAATCGCCCCACAAGATCAATATGAGCCTTGTCGACGCCCAGCAAGCACGCCGGATATTAGACAGGATCGTAGGCTACAAGCTCTCCCCTTTCCTTTGGAAAAAATTGACCAAGGGCCTTTCCGCCGGACGCGTCCAATCGGTAACCGTCCGCCTGGTTTGCGAGAGGGAAAAAGAGATCAGGGAATTCACAGCGCAAGAATACTGGACCATTCAGGCTTTGCTCGAAAAGATCACGGGCAAAGGTCCAGCCGGCCAGTTCACCGCCTTCTTGGCAAAAGAGAACGGCAAGGCAATTCCCAAAATGGGGATCAAAGACAAAGAAGAAGCGCAAAAGATAACGAAACATCTGAAAGATTCCGATTGGAAAATTTCGGATGTCCAGGTCAAAGAAACAAGGAAAAATCCCCTTCCGCCTTTTACCACTTCCACGCTCCAGCAGGAGGCTTGGAAAAAATTCCATCTACCCGGCAAAATGACGATGGGTTTGGCCCAGCAGCTTTATGAGAACGGTTTTATCACCTACCACCGTACCGACTCTTTGAATCTTTCAGAGCAAGCTCTAACCGCCGCGAAAGACCTTATCATCAAAAAATACGGCCAAAATTATTGGGCCGGAGAATTCAGAAAATTCAAAGCCAAGGGGTTGGTGCAGGAAGCGCACGAAGCCATCCGCCCGAGCTCTCCCGACCGGACGCCCGAAGACGCCGAGAAAGAAGGCAAGCTCAACAACGCGCAGGTCAAGCTTTATAACCTGATCTGGACCCGTTTTATCGCCTGCCAAATGAACCAGGCTGTTTTCGACGCCACCACGATCGACGTCGAAGCTTCGCCCAAAAAAGAAGATTCAAAATATATCTTCCGCTCCAGCGGACAAGTCTTGAAATTCGACGGATTTTTAAAAGTATATTCCCTGAGATTCGAAGAAGCCCAAATGCCCGTTCTGGCAAAAGACGAGCCTCTTAACTTGATCGAACTCAAACCCGAACAGCATTTTACCCAGCCCCCGGCCCGCTATACCGAGGCCAGCCTTATCAAAGCGCTGGAAGAGAACGGCATCGGCCGCCCTTCCACCTACGCGCCGACCTTAAGCACGGTCCAAGCCCGCAACTATATCGAAAAAGACGAGAACAGGCGTTTCAAGCCGACCGAGATGGGCGAGCTGGTGGACCAATTATTGGTCGCCCACTTCCCCCAGATCGTAGACGTTAAATTCACCGCCCAGATGGAAGAAAATCTTGACGAAATAGCTTTAGGCAAAAAACAATGGACGAATGTTTTGAGGGAATTCTATGATCCTTTCGCTCTGAACTTGAAAAACAAATACGACGAAGTCGTTAAAAAAGAACTGGTCGAGGCCGTTCCCGGCAAGGTCTGTCCGAAGTGCGGCGCGCCGATCATTTTACGGATGGGACGCTTCGGAAAATTCTACGCCTGTTCCAAATTCCCCGAATGCAAGCACACCGAAAGTTTGAAAGACAACAACCTGCACATAAAATGCCCGAAGTGCGGACAAGGAGATATTTTAAGGAAAATGAGCAAGCGAAAGAAACCGTTTTACGCCTGTTCCAAATGGCCGGACTGCGACTTTGCCGCCTGGGACGAACCGATAAACGAATTCTGCCCGGAATGCAAATCCATCCTGACCAAAACGAAAAAAAGCATCAAATGTTCCAACAAGGAATGCAAGTACAAAAGAGACAATGACGAAGATGTAAAAGAAACCGGGGCAAAAGAAGAACTTGAAAGATAGTTTCGAAACAGCGGATAATTCCGCTGTTTTCATTATATAAAAATACGGCCGCCTGCTTGTTCGGACCATTAAATATCCAAGAAGCTTTCGCCAACAAACGAAAATCAAGGCATAATTTACAGTTTTAACAAAATGTGCCAAAGAAAAAACAATGGACTTGGAAAATCTTCTGAACAAAATAAAATCCAATAACCCCCAAGCGAACTTGGAGCTGGTAAGGCATGCCTACCAATATGCCTTAAGGGCCCACCAAGGACAAAAAAGGGCTTCGGGCGAGGATTATATAATCCATCCTTTCGCCGTGGCCGAACTGCTAGCCGACCTGAAATTAAGTTCGACTACTATCGCCGCCGGCCTGCTGCATGATGTCGCCGATGATACGGAATACAAGCTGCCGGCGATCAAAAAAGAATTCGGGGCGGAGGTCTCTTTTCTGGTGGACGGAGTTTCCAAGCTTGGAAAAATAAAATACCGCGGCGCCGAACGTCAAGTCGAAAATCTAAAAAAACTATTCTTGGCCATGGCCAAAGACATTAGAGTGGCTTTGATAAAATTCTGCGATCGCATCCACAATCTCGAAACGCTTGAGCACCTTCCGCAAGAGAAAAGACGCAGGATCGCTCTGGAAAGCGCCGAAATTTACGCGCCTCTAGCAAACAGGCTTGGAGTAGGAATTATTAAAACCAGGCTGGAAGACCTGTCTTTTCCTTGCATTTTTCCAAACGAATACAAAGAGCTGATGGCAAAAGTAAGAGATAAATATGAAGAAAGAACGAAATACTTGAAAAAGATCAAACCGATAATAGAAAGGGAGCTTAAAAAGGAAAAGATCGATCTTGTCCAAATAAACTGCCGCGCCAAAGGATATTTCAGCTTATACAAAAAATTAAAAAAATATAACAACGATCTGGAGAGAGTCCACGATCTTGTGGCTTTGAGAATAATCGTCAATGATGTTGAAGAATGTTATAAAGTTCTTGGAGCGGTTCACAAACTTTGGCTCCCCGTCCCGGGCAGAATGAAAGACTATATAGCCTTGCCCAAGCCCAACGGATACAGATCTTTGCATACCACCGTGATCTGTTTTGACGGGAAAATAACCGAATTCCAGATAAGGACAGCTCAAATGCACAGCGAGGCCGAATTCGGCATCGCCGCCCATTGGTATTATTCAGAGCAAAAAGGGCTTAAGGATTATATCAAAAGAAAAATATCCGCCCCGCCGGAAAAGGAGATCGCTTGGATAAAACAACTAAAAGATTGGTTGGAAAAATCGAGAGACCTTGCTCCCGAACAATATCTGGAATCCTTGAAAATAGATTTTCTGAACAACAGGATATTTGTCTTTACTCCTCGCGGAGACGTCGTCGATCTGCCGGAAAAAGCAACTCCAATCGATTTCGCTTACGCAATTCACGGCGAAGTAGGAGCGCGTTGCGTCGCGGCAAAAATAAACGGGAAGATAGGATCGCTTTCAAACTCGCTGGGAAACGGAGATGTAGTGGAAATAACGACTGACAAAAACAGAAAACCATCCGAGGATTGGCTCCGGATAGTAAAGACCAGCTTCGCCAAATCGCAAATAAGAAAATTTCTGAAAAAAGATTTACCGCTTCAGGAAGAGGACGCGGAAGCAAAAGAAAGAAATATCATCCAGCGGATCCTGCCAAAAATAAAAATTCCTTCTAAACCGGATCCCAAAAAATTGTTGATAGGAGGCCATTCCGACTTGTTTTTTAAAGTCGCTAAATGCTGCTCTCCCCAGCCAGGAGACGATGTCACAGCCTACTTGACCAAATACGACGGCGCTTCGGTCCATAAGTCTTCCTGCAAAAATCTCGAAAGGCTTAAAAGCAAAGCTCCAGACAGAATATTCAAGTCCGATTGGAAGTAAAAAAAATGCCCAAGCGGCACCTGGGCATTTTTTTGTTTTTATTTTTTGAGATCGTCCAGCCAATCGTCTATTTCTTTTTTGGTCTTGAAGACGATCGTCAGTTTTAACTTGGAATTCTCCTTGTCCTCCTTCACTTTGAAGCTTTCTATATTAAGCGTTTTTTTGATTCTGTCCTCTATCTCCAAAATGACGGCCGAAGGTTTTTTAAAGGCGCTCCTTTTCGGCTTATCGGTGGCTGTTCCTTCCATTTCTTGCGCTCTTTTCTCCGCCTGCCTTACCGAATAACCGCCCCTCACCATTTCTTCAAAAAGCTTCTTTTGGCCCGCTTCGGTCTTGACCATCAAGATCGCTCTGGCATGGCCCTCGCTGATCTTCCCCTCTTTGACGCCTTGTTTTATGACCTCGGGCAAGCCGTTCAAACGCATGGCATTGGCCACCGCCTCGCGGCTCATTCCCACCAGCTTGGCTATCTCTTTTTGCAGCAGACCGAACTCTTTTTGAAAACGCTCGAAAGTTTCGGCTTTTTCGATGGCGTTCAGGTTCTCGCGATGGACATTTTCTATCAAAGAAATTTCCAGCTTTTCTTTTTCGGTCTGTTCTTTTATGACGACCGGGACCTGGTCAAGCCCAATCATTTTTGACGCTCTCAAACGGCGTTCGCCGGCGATGATCTGATATTCCGGAACCATTCCTTGGGGCCCGTGCTTTTCGTTCTTGGTAACGATTATCGGCTGTAAAATACCGTATCGTTTGATCGAATCGGCCAAAATTTCCAAAGCGGCCTGCTCGAACTCCTTCCTGGGCTGATAAGGATTGGGTACGACTTGGCCGATCTCGACCCAAAAGATAGATTCCTTTTTGGCCGGATCCTGGGAAGGCTCTTCCCTGCGCGGTATTAATGATTCAAGTCCTTTGCCGAGCATTTTGTAAAACCCGCTTCGGCGGTCCAAGCCTAAACCGATCTTAGGCTCGAAGCGCAGCGATGCTAGGTTTGTTGATAATAAACTAATTCCTGCGCCAGCTCTCTGAAAGATTGGCTGGCTTTTGATTCCGGAGCGTATTTCAAAACAGTACAGCCGTAGAACGGAACCTCGGACAAAACAACGGTTCTGGGGATGACGGCTTCAAAAACATAACCGGGAAAATTTCTTCTCACTTCTTTGGCAACCATCTGCGAAAGCTTGTTGTGGCGGTTATACATTGTCAGAACGGCGCCCAATATTTTAATGTTAAGATGAAGGTTCTCGTTGATCATATCGACAGTACCCACCAGCTGGTCCAACCCTTCCAAAGCCAGATATTCGCATT
>JBAZHV010000002.1:0-56426 GCA_041652155.1 Minisyncoccota bacterium | reverse complement strand
GTTCGCATTTACAATTCCGCCCTGCCCGCTTCCGCTATCCGCGAAAATTATCTCGCCGGCCTGGAAAAACTTTTGGCCGGAGGCCAGATCACAAAAGAAGATTATCAACAAAGACTAGCCGATCTGAATCTAACTTATGCAATCGAAGAATAGCCGACAATCCAAAACGCAAAAAGCTTTTACCCTCATCGAGCTTTTGGTGGTCATCGCCATCATCGGCATTTTGGCCGGGATGATAACAGTGAACATGTCGGGGGCGACGGACAAAGCCCGTATTGCCAAAGGGATAACCTTTGCCGCCAGCATCCAGCGCAGTATGGCGACAAATTTGGTCGGCGACTGGAATTTCGACGGACAGAATGCCAGCGATTCTTCCGGCAATGACAACAACGGCACCATCAGCGGAGCCGTCGCGACCACGACCGTCCCTTTGAGCGGCGGCACAGCCGGACAGTATTCGATGAGTTTCGACGGCGTGAATGATTATATCGACATGGGAAATATCGATGCGCCAGTCGAAGGCAAAAATGATTTCACCATCTCTTTTTGGCTCAAACCGAATATCGTCAACACGGGAAATTATCGGGCCGTAATGGGCACTCACAAAGGAAGCGGTTATAATTTGGGATGGGATATAACGACGAATATTTCTCACGGAGGAGATATCGGATTCGTGGCCGATGATGTGGCGGGCAGCCCTTGGGGCATTGCATATACTGTGGAAGCGAATATGGCTCAAGACCAGTGGAACTATTTGACTCTTTCGAGGTCCGGAAATATTTTTCAATGGTATAAAAATGGCGTTGCCGTCGGTTCGAGTTCTTCCAACAGCCTGACCATCGGCAATGGATTTTATAACTTGCAGTTTGGAAGCTCCGGCTTGGAGCGTTATTTTAAAGGAGTATTAGACGATGTCCGCATCCATAACGCCGCCCTGCCCGCTTCCGCCGTCCGCGAAAATTATCTCGCAGGATTGGACAGACTTTTGGCCTCCCGGGAAATTGCTTTGCAAAATTATGAACAGAGGCTGTCGGACTTAAATTTAAACTATGCGGCGCATGAATAATCAAAATATCAAAACCGGCTTCACCCTCATCGAGCTTCTTATCGTCATCGCCATCATCGGTATTCTGGCCGGGATGGTTGCGGTGAACATGTCGGGGGCGACGGAGAGCGCGAGGGTGGCAAAATCCAAAGCATTTTCTTCTTCTCTCCACAGCGCTTTGCTGATGAATCGAGTTTCGGAATGGAGATTCGACGAAGTGGCGGGCTCTGCCGTTGCCGATACCGTAGGAGCCAATAACGGATCCCTCATCAATTTTAATTTTGATTCAACCGACGGCTGGAGGACCGGTTCGTCCTGCGTGTCCGAAGGATGCTTGCAATTTGACGGAGCGAACGACTATGTGGATATCGGCGATATGGCTTCCGTCAATGGAGTTTCTCAATTGACTATTTCAGGGTGGGTAAAAAGAACCAGCGGATTCGGCGCTTTATTTTTTAAACAGTCGGACTCTTCAAGCGTATGGATAGAAATTGCCTGGCACAGTTCCGTAGGGCTGTTATTCGCAAACAATGGGGCAATTAATTATGCTAGAATGGATATACCATCAGGAAATGATTGGAAGCTTATTACTTGCGTGTTCGACGGAACGCAGTCGGGAAACGCGAATAGGTCAAAAATATATATAAATGGAGTGTTGCAACCCGTTAGTTATACGGGAACGATTTCTAGCGTGACCGCATCTCCTAGCGGGACAGCCAAAATAGGGAGAGATATATGGAATGGTGCTACGCTCAATGCTTTTATTGACGAGGTTCGCATCTACAACGCCGCTCTGCCCGCTTCCGCCATTCGCGAAAATTATCTCGCCGGCCTGGATAAACTTTTAGCCAATAATCAGATAACGGATCAAGATTACCGGCAAAGATTGGCCGATCTAAATTCAACTTATGCAGCCAGAAAATAGCCGCCAATCCAAAATGCAAAAAGCTTTCACGCTCATCGAGCTCTTGGTTGTCGTCGCGATCATCGGCATTCTGGCGGGGATGGCGGTCGTGAATATGTCGGGGGCGGCGGACAGGGCGAGAATTGCCAAAGGGATAACCTTTGCCTCCAGCATTCAGCGCAGTATGGCTTTGAATATGCCGGCCAACTGGAATTTTGACGGACAAAACGCCAACGACTCTTCAGGGAATAACAACAACGGAACCGTTGTCGGGGCATTGGCTTATTCCACGGAGGCGCCTTTTGGGAGCGGAATAGCGGGAAATTATTCAGCGGATTTCAACGGAAGCAGTTATGTATCGGTCAACAACACTCTGGCCAACGGTTATAGCGCTTTGACCGTGGAAGCTTGGTTCAAGTCCCGTCCTTCTGCGGCTTACAGAACTTTGATCTCTAAAGGATACCACACCTCATCGGTTTTTGAGATGAGAGCCACGAGGGATAGCGAGGGGCCGAATATGGGCTTTCGCATTAATGATGCGGCCGGCCATACGGCTGTGGTCTCGACCGTTTTTACCAATAATGTTTGGCATCATGTTGCCTTGGTTTATGACGGCGCCTTGTTGAAAGCTTATCTGGATGGGAAAAGCATAGGCTCCGCCGCTACCGCTTCGGGGCTGCTGATTTCCAACGCAAATAATGTCGAAATCGGCCGGAACGGTTCGGGAGAATTTATGAACGGCCTGGTTGACGAAGTCAAAATATACAGCCAAGCTTTTACCGCTTCGTCGGTTCGCAATGATTATCTCGCGGGCCTGGAAAAATTTTGGGGCGAAGGCCGGATAAACAAAGAAGAATACCAAAAAAGATCAATGGAATTGAATTCAAATTATGCGATCGGTAAATGATCTTAAAATTAAAAAAGGATTCACGCTCATCGAGCTCCTGGTTGTCATCGCCATCATCGGTATTTTGGCCGGGATGGTCGTGATAAATATGTCGGGGGCGACCGATAAAGCGAGGATTGCTAAGGGGCAAAATTTTTCTTCGAGCATTCAGCACAGCATGGCGACAAGCTTGGTCGGCGATTGGAATTTTGATGAAGGAACGGGCACAACAGCAAATGATATTTCGGGAATGAATAACAATGGAACGTTGTTTAACTCCCCCACTTGGAAAACCAATAAAGTTGATTGCATCTCCGGCAGCTGCTTAAGCCTTGATGGGATCAACGATTATATAGATTGCGGCAACGACCCCAGCTTGAATATTATAAATGCAGTTTCGGTTGAAATGTGGCTTTATCTATCATCGGATTTAACGGCATATATGAGAATAATCGATCATGATGGCCCAAGCCAATTCGTTATCACAGGTGCTTCGACTAGCCCTTTTAGCAGAATAATGTGGAGAATTGGCGCTTGGGCACCCGAATGCATATCTAATTCGATAATTAGTTTAAAATCTTGGCACCACATTGTTGCAACTTTTAGCGATACAGATGATAAAGCGAAAATATTTATCGATGGCAATTTCGATAAAGAAATAGCTAATACGAATAAACTTTCCGCCACAAATAAAAATCTATTTATAGGCAGATACACTGATGGAGGTTATTTTTTTAACGGTACAATTGATGGAGTCCGCATTTACAATTCCGCCCTGCCTGCTTCCGCCATCCGCGAAAATTATATCGCCGGCATGGACAAGCTTTTGGCCGGAGGCCGGATTACAAAAGAGGATTATCAAAAAAGATTAGCCGATCTGAATTCAACTTATGCAGCCAACGAATAACCAACAATCCAAAACCCAAAAAGGCTTCACGCTCATCGAGCTCCTGGTGGTCATCGCCATCATCGGCATCCTTGCCGGGATGGTTGTGGTGAATTTGTCGGGGGCGACCGATAGCGCGAAGATCGCCAAGTCTAAAGTTTTTTCCAGCTCGGTGAGAAGCTCTTTGTTGATGAACCGGGTTTCGGAGTGGAATTTTGACGAGGGGTCGGGCACTGCCGTTGCCGATACGGTCGGAACCAACAACGGAATTCTTAACAATTTTAATTTTGATCTTACCGACGGATGGAGGACCGGTTCGTCTTGCGTATCGGAAGGGTGTCTGCAATTCGATGGGGCGGATGATTATATGTCGATGGGCAACCAGATATCTCTGTCCGGAGATTATTCCGTCGAAGCTTGGGTTAATATACCTTCTTCCGCGTCCGGATCGGCCGCCAGATATTTGATCTCGTTCGGCGCGGGCAGCGGTTCTCTTCCCGCCTTTTCCCCATGCTATTGGACCCAATACAAACCGCTTATTTATTTGAACGGCTCAAGTTACAGATACGGCAGGACCGATCTGCGGGACGGCAAGTGGCATCACATAGTTTTTGTCGTTGCGGGAGGGGAGATAAATAATATCCTGAACGCCAAGATATATATAGACGGAAAAGAGGAAAGCTATTATGCGACTTCAAACACTCAAGCTCCGATCGCGCCGACAGGGAACGGATGGATGGGAGGAGGAAGTTATCCCAGACTGGCCGACGGGGTCAGGGTTTATAACAAGCAGCTGACAATTTCCCGGATCAGGGAAGAATATTTATCGGGACTGGATCGGTTGTCGGCCAAGGGCATTATGGCGGAGGGGGAATACGAGCAAAGATTATCGAACCTGAATTTAACCTATGCCGAAAATAAATAACAGACAATTTAAATTTGGCTTTACCCTGATCGAACTTTTGATCGTCATTGCTATCGTGGGTATTTTGGCCGGGATGGTTGTTGTGAATTTGTCCGGGGCGACCGAGAGCGCGAGGGTAGCGAAGAGCCAGAGTTTCGCCTCTGGGGCCAAGCATTTTATGGCTGCCGCTTTGGCCGGAGAATGGACATTCGACAGCCAGAACGCCAGTGACTCTTCCGGTAATGCCAATAATGGCGTCATTTATGCCGGAGCGTTTTATTCCACCAGCACGATCTACAATGACGCCGGCCATTATTCTTTGAGCCTTGACGGAACCAGCGGATATGCCGAGTTTACCAACGCGGACAATTTGCAGTTCCCCGGCCAGCTCACTTATCTGGCTTGGATAAAGCCCGCCCTCCTTGACGGTTATCGCGCGATCATCGTGCACAGAAAAAGCGCCAGCGGAGCCGTTGCCGGCCTTTGGACCGTCAACGGGAACCTTTACACGGACGTTTGGAATAACGACAGGTCCAGCGTTCCTTCAGGTACTGCCACAGTCAATCTTTCCGCCGGGAAATGGTATTTAGTAGGATTAACTAAAGACGGATCCGGAGCGGTGAAGATATGGCTTGACGGCAAATCTTATTTTATCGGAACCAGCGTCGGCCTTTTGACCAATTTTGACCTGCCTTTAAGGGTCGGACAGCATCAGAGCAATCAATTTTTTGGAGGCCTCATAGACGACGTTCAGGTTTATACCCAGGCGCTAAGTGCCTTTGAAATCCGGGAAAAATATCTCGCGGGACTGGAAAAATTTTTGGCCGGCAGCCAAATTACCCAGGAAGAATATTGGCAAAAATTATCGGAAATAAATTTAGAATATGGCGTTAAAAAATAGCCGACAATTTAAATTCGGTTTTACCCTGATCGAACTTCTGATCGTCGTTGCCATAGTGGGTATTTTGGCCGGCATGGCCGTGGTTAATTTGAGCGGAGCCACAGACAGCGCGCGCTTGGCCAAAGTTAAAGTTTTTTCCAATTCCATGAGAAGCTCTTTGCTCGCTTCCTCTGTTTCCGAATGGAGGTTCGATGATGGATCGGGGACGGTTGTCTCGGACGGCTGGGCCAGCCCGAAAAATAATTGTAATTTTTCCGGCAGCCCGGTTTGGATATCAGGCGCGGATTGCGTTGACGGAGGATGCTTGCAATTCAGCACGTCAGACTATCTTAACTGCGGCAACGGCGGCGCAAGCGGCAGTCTCGACCTTGCCAGCGCGATAACCGTGGAAGCTTGGGTCAAATTTACCGGCATTGATTATTCCGGCTCGACGGGCAGGCTTTGGGCCATCGCTTCGAAAGGGTATCCCGATTCCGTCGCTCCCAACGCAGGCTGGTGGTTCACTTACGACAACAGGAATAACGGGAATAATTTTAATTATACTTGTTTTGGAAATTCCGCCGGAGGGTTTGCCGGCGGCCCGAATAATTTTGGAGGATACACTTACACTTTCAGCAACGGCGTTTGGTATCATCTTGTTCTGACAGTAGGTTCGTCTCAAGCAAAACTATATATCAACGGAACCCAGCTCGGCGCGACAAAATCTTTATCCAATCTGGTTCTGTCCGATCCAGCCAGGAATCTTTATATAGGATCATATAGCGGAGGCCCGGCTTTTCAAGGAAGCATGGACACATTCCGCATCTACGGCGCCGCCCTTACCGCCTCGGCCGTCCGCCAAAATTATATCGCAGGTTTGGACAAACTTCTGGCCAAAGGATCGATAACAAAAGGAGATTATCAGCAAAGGCTGGCGGAAGCAGGCCAGAATTCTTTTTCCAGCAAATAAAAATAACCGCAGAGATCTAATCTCTGCAGAAGATAGCTAGTATTATTGAAATTTTTTTTATGCTAAAATATGGGAAATAAATAATCAGATCCCGTTTAATTAAATTTGATCCTATGCGCAATTTTTTTCGCATCAATAATCCCCGGATCATGGCCGTCCTCGCCTCGGTCCTGGTCCTGTCCCTCTCGGCCGGCTACATCGCCCTGGCCTGGACAGAACCCACCGGCACCATGCCCGTAACCGTGGCCGCCCCGCTGAATACAGGAGGCATTGCCCAAACCAAAGCAGGATCTTTGGCTGTCCAAGGAAATTTAACCGCTTCCATATTCTACGACGCAGACAACACGGCATATTACGTCAACCCTGCCGGGCAAACGCTCTTGGCGGGATCTGTCGGGGTTGGAACAGGCGCTCCATCCGTATATTCCAAATTCCATATTCTCCAGAGCAGCTACGGCTATCAAGACTCTGTCGTTGAAAGCGCTCTCCCTTCCTTTCGGCTGGTGGATAACGAGGACGGCCAATCCTCCTTCGGATTTTTGGCCGACGGAAGTAACCTTTATTTGGACGCATACACCTATGCCGATCGTTTTGCCAATTCCTACGGCAGCCACATTCTGACCATCCAGTCGGACGGCAAAGTGGTGATCAGCAACGGAGGCCAGCTTTGCATCGGCACTTCCTGCGTGGCTTCGAGCACTTGGGCGACGATAGCAAGCGGAGCGGGGAGCAGCAGCGGGCCTCTCGGAGGAACAGGGGCCGACGGAGCTTTCAGCGTAACGTCCGGCGTCACAACTCTCACGCTAGGCCATGTCTATAATTTTTCTTCTTTTAATATTTCATCGGGCGCGACATTGGCCTTTACCGGAACCGGCCCTGCCTTGATCAACGTTTCAGGCAATGCGACGATCGCCGGCACGATCGAACTAAGAGGTCTCGTCACCAGCGGATCAAAGCCTTTTTCTTTTACAACCAGCCGCGGCGATACTGTCACGAGCGGTAACCCGGTAACAATTTTTTCTCCTAATAACGGCGGCGCCGGCGGGTTTGGCGGATGGCAAGGATACTGGCCCGGTGGCAATGGTGGAACATCTATTTCCTCTGGCAATGGATCAGGCGGTGCCTCCGGCGGCGGCGCGGGCAGCGGCGGTAATTCTGTGACTGGCGGCGGCGGGGGTGGAGGAAATTCATATAATGCGACAGGCCTTCCCGGCAGTTCCGCCAGCGGTTTTAACGGCGGCAACGGCGGTAATGGAGCAGCTGGCACTTCTGGCGGTGTTGCCGGCGGCGGCGGAGGTGGTGGAGGTTATAATATTGGCAACGGCGGCAATGGCGGCGCGGGCGGCGGTAAGGGTGGCGGCGGAGCTGGCGGTTCTTCAGGAGTTAACGGCGGCAGCGGCGGCAGCGGAGGAAAAGGAGGAAAAGGTTCTGATCCTGGAAATGGTTGCGAAACTGGTCCTGGCGGTAATGGAGGATGGGGTTACGCAAACGGCGGTAATGGAGGAAACGGCGATACCTGCCAGTCATCCACAAATGGCGGCAGCGGAGGGGACGGCGGTAATGGAGGAGACGGGTTCACCGGTATCGGCGGCGCGGGTGGCAGCGGAGGGGACGCCACTGTCGGCAACTATGGCAGCGGCGGTATTGGTGGCAACGGAGGGAACGGAGGAGCCGGACGCCTCGGCGGGGGGAACGGCGGAAATGGAGGGGCAGCCAGCAGTTTTAAAAATTCTTCTGGTGGCAACGGAGGGAACGGCGGGAATGGTACCGGCGCCGCGATACCGCTTGTTATGTATGTCGGAGGCACCGTTAATTTTACCGGAACAATAAATGCCCAGAGCGGCAACGGAGGAAATGGAGGAAATGGCGGCTCGGCTTCTTATGCAGGAGGTACTATCCTTGTTTATAATGGCAACGGAGGTAATGGCGGCAATGGTGAAGATGGAGCCGATATATTTATCATTTCCAAGGGTACGGCAACTAATTCCGGTACGATCTCAAATTCTGGCGGAATTGGCGGAATTGGCGGCAGACCCGGCAGCGGCGGCATTGGCGGATACTCTGGATATAACGGCAAAGACGGAAGGGATGGTATCACAATTTTTTCCCAAATTCTTTCCGGTATGTGAAAGGCGAAGTGTTGCTTTTTGAGGCGCGCATAAAAGACAATTTGCTTCTGCAGAGATCTGATCTCTGCAGAAGATGAAGCCGGGCTGGCCATGATTTTTTTGGCAATATTGTCCGAGCGTTTTAGCGGAATGGCGATCTTTGACCTTGAAAGGTCGCGGGTAAAATCAGTAATTTTATAAAATTAAAAATCGTCTTTTCGGGGCGATTTTTTATTTTTTGGCGGAGGGAGAGAGGATAGAGCGGAAAGAACAAGCCTCTCTTTGATTTTTTTCGTAAAAGCTATACAATGATTAAGTTAAAAGCTATACAATAATACAACAGGTCGTGTCAAACCGGCGGGGCAAACAGAGGTTCGGCCCAATTTTGCCGGAAAGATGTTTCGCAACCTTTAAAAAAGCTTTTATCTCGTAGATTTATTAAATTTTGAGGAATTTTTTATTATGTCCATTTTCAGCAAAATTTTAGGCGACGCCAACAAAAGATACGTTGACAAAGTACAGCCGGCGATCGATCAGATCAACAGTCTTGCAAAAGATTTTGAAGGTCTTTCGGACGAACAGCTGAAATTGAAGACCGAACAATTCAAGGAAGAATTAAAAAACGGAAAAACCCTGGACGATATTCTGCCCCGGGCTTTTGCCGCCGTCAGAGAGGCTTCGAGAAGAAATCTCAAACAGCGCCACTTCGATGTTCAGCTCATCGGAGGCATTGCTTTGCATCAGGGGCGCATCGCCGAAATGAAAACAGGGGAGGGAAAAACTTTGACCGCCACATTGCCGCTTTATCTGAACGCTTTGGAGCAAAAAGGCTGCCAACTGGTTACCGTTAATGATTACCTTTCCCGCCGCGATTGCGTTTGGATGGGCCAGGTCTACGATGCTTTGGGCCTGTCGGTGTCGTGCATAAATCACGAGCAGTCTTTTATTTATGATCCGACCTACAAAAAAGACGGGGAAGAAAAAGATAAGATGCGCGACAATTTGGGAGCCTTCTATATAGTAGAAGATTATCTAAGGCCCTGCACCCGCCAGCAGGCTTATCAGGCGGACATAACTTACGGAACGAACAACGAATTCGGTTTCGATTATCTCAAAGATAATATGGTCTTCGACCTGAAAGACAAGGTCCAGCGCGATTTGAATTTTGCGATCATCGATGAGGTTGATTCCATTTTGATCGATGAAGCCAGAACCCCTTTGATCATTTCCGCGCCCGATATGGAGAGCTCCAATTGGTATAAAGATTTCGCCAAGCTCATCCCGCAGATCACAAAAAGCGATTACGATATAGACGAAAAACTTAAAGCGGTGACGCTGAAAGAAGAAGGGGTCGCCAAGATCGAAAAGATCTTGGGTTTGGAAAATATATATGAAGACAAAGGAATAAAATATCTCCATTATTTGGAGCAGGCTTTAAGAGCCCAGACCCTTTTTGAAAGAGACCGCGATTATGTCGTCCGCGACGGCGAGGTCGTTATTGTCGACCAGTTCACCGGACGCTTGATGCCCGGACGCCGCTGGTCAGGCGGCCTGCACCAGGCCATCGAAGCCAAAGAAGGCGTGGCGGTCCAGCCCGAATCGATCACGATGGCTACCGTCACTTTTCAAAATTATTTCAGGATGTATAAAAAGATCGGAGGAATGACCGGAACCGCGGCCACATCTGCGGAAGAATTCGACAAGGTCTACGGCCTGGAAAGCACGGTCATCCCGACCAACAAAAAACTTGTAAGGCAGGACCTGCCGGACCGTATTTATAAAACGGAATTGGCCAAGTTCAAAGCCGTGGCCGAAGAGATCGAACAGTGCAATAAAAGAGGCCAGCCGGTTCTGGTCGGCACCACCTCGATACAAAAAAATGAATTGTTGGCCAAAATATTGGAAAGAAAGACGGGAGTTCCTTTCGAAGTTTTGAACGCGAAGAACCATGAGCGCGAAGGCCAGATCATCGCCCAAGCCGGAAAATTAGGCGCGATCACCATCGCGACCAATATGGCCGGCAGAGGAGTCGATATTTTGCTCGGCGGAAATCCGTCCGACCCCGAAGAGGCCGAAAAAGTGCGCGAACTTGGAGGCTTGCGCATTATCGGCACCGAACGCCACGAGGCGCGCAGGATCGATAACCAGCTTCGCGGACGCGCAGGCAGGCAGGGCGATCCGGGATCGACCCAATTCTTCGTTTCTTTGGACGACGATTTGATGCGCATTTTCGGAGGAGACAATATGAAAGCGCTGATGGAGAGGTTTAACCTTCCGGACGATCTGCCTCTCGAGAACGGGATCATCAGTAGAAGCATCGAGTCGGCGCAATCCAAAGTCGAAGGTATAAACTTCGATTCCCGCAAACATCTTCTCGACTATGACGATGTTCTGAACAAGCACAGAGAAGTCTATTACCAGAAGAGAAAAGATATAATAACAAAGGAACCCGAAGATCTCAAAAATTATGTTTTGGAGATATTCGGCAAGGCCGGATTTTCGGCCGATGATCATACTAAAAAAGAAAGCGAGTTCGGAGCCGAGACGATGCGCCAAGTCGAAAAAAATATTTTGTTGAGAGTGTTCGATATGCTCTGGGTCGAGCATTTGGAAAATATGGAAAGCCTAAGAGACTCTGTCCGTTTGAGAGCTTACGGCCAAAGAGATCCGTTGGTCGAATACAAGAGCGAGGGGCATAGAATGTTCCAGGAACTTTTGGGCACGATGGAAACAACGGCAGCCAATTCCATTATGAAAAGCAGTCCGAGGCCTCCTTCGGGACAGGCATCACTGGCCGCCAAGCCTCAAAATCCAGGGTTGCCAAAAGGGGAGGTTGATGCTAAAATCTCCAATCAGAATTCAGGATCAAAACCCGGACGCAATGATCCTTGTCCGTGCGGCAAGATAGACCAGCAGACGGGCAATCCCATAAAATACAAAAAGTGCCACGGCGCGTGACGCCGTTCGCAATAAGCTCGCCCGTTTACGACGGGCGGGCTCTGATTGTAAAAAAATCGCAATCGCCGCAATAAAATATTTTAAAGCCGCGTTTGACCGAATAATAAATTAAGTTTATAGTGAAAAAAAGATGTCTAAGAAAATTACAGTCCTGAGCTTGCTTTTTATCATCATCTTGACGGCAGTTGCTGGATTTTTTTGTTTTCCCCGATACCTGAACCAAGGGATCAAATGGGCTGACGAAAAGACCGGCTGGAAGATCGCCCAGGTTCCGGAGAGCGGATTTAGAATGGGTTTGGACTTGAAAGGAGGCGTCCGTTTGGAGTATCAAGCCGATCTGAGCAACGTTGCCGCCGCGGACCGCACCGAGGCGATGGCGGGATTGAAAGATGTTATCGAGCGCAGAGTAAACACTTTTGGCGTGGCCGAACCGCAGATCACGGTTTCCGGAGAGAATCGTTTGATGGTTGAATTGCCTGGTATAGACAATATAGACGAAGCTAAACAATGGATCGGCCAAACACCTTGGCTGCAATTTTTGGAAGAAAGGTCCGAAGAAGAAACGCAGCAGATCATAGACTCTCTTAAAAAATTGCAAGGCAAAAAAGGGGATGAACTGATACAGGACCCTGATTTTCTTTCGTTATTAGACGAGAACGGCAATATCAAGAATGCTTACTACAAGACAACGGAATTGGACAGCCGCTACTTCAAAAAAGCTGTCTTGTCTTACAGCCAAACCGGCAGCCAGCCTGAAATAGACATCGAATTCAACGCGGATGGCGCCAAGATATTCGAGCAGGTCACGGAAAGGAATGTCGGCAAGACCTTGGCCATATTTTTAGACGGAAAATCGATCATTGATGTGGGAGAGGGAGGCATTTATGCCCCGAAAGTTCTCAACAAGATCAGCGACGGAAAGGCGGTGATCACAGGAGAAGAGAGCGCCGAGACCGCCAGAACGATCGTTTCCAGATTGAATCAGGGAGCTTTGCCGGTCAAGATCGGAAGTCCCATAAGCGAAAGCAAGATCGGTCCGACCTTGGGAATGGTTTCTTTGAACGATACGCTGAAGGCGGGTCTTATCGGGCTTTTGCTCATCGTTATTTTCATGGTTGTTTACTACAGATTACCGGGATTGCTGGCCTCGATCGCTTTGGTTTTCTATGGGTTCCTTTTGCTGGCCATATTCAAATTGATATCGGTGACTTTGACTTTGGCCGGCATCGGAGGGGTCATCCTCTCGATCGGTATGGCGATCGATGCCAATGTTTTGATCTTTACAAGAATGAAAGAAGAGCTTTCGAACGGAAAGAATTTCGGGCAAAGCGTGGAAGAAGGTTTCAGCCGAGCTTGGCCTGCCATTCGCGACGGCAATGCCACGACCTTGCTGGTAGGTTTCATTCTCTTGTTTTTGGGAACCAGTTTCGTGAAAGGCTTCGCCACCACTTTGAATATCGGTATTTTGCTTTCGATGTTTTCCGCGATAATCGTCACCAGAAGCATGTTAAGATTGTTTGTGGGGACGAAATTAGAAAAAATAACTTGGCTTTGGAAATAACCATATGATGATCAACTTTCTCAAATACAAAAATATCTTTTTCGTTTTTTCCGCGTTGGTGATAACAGCCTGCATCGCTTTATTATTCGTTTTTCCCTTAAAGCCAAGCATCGAGTTTACCGGCGGCAGCGTTTTGGAATTGCAATATAGCGACAACCGCCCTTCCGCTGATGTTATCCAGGGAAAATTGGCGGCGGCGAATTTCAAAGATGCCACCGTCCAGCCCATAGGCGACAAAGGATTTGTCATCAGAACCCAATCAACGAATAATGACGCGCATCAAAATTTGACCAACGCCCTTAAAGATACCGGGACTTTTGTCGAACAAAGCTTCGAAGCTATCGGACCGGTGGTCGGCAAGGAGCTGTTCCAGAAAACGATAATTTTGGTCATAGTTTCTTTGGCCGCGATGCTTTTATACATCGCAATAGCTTTTAAAAACATACCCGGACCGATCAGCCCTTGGGTTTACGGCTTGGCATCATTTTTTATCCTCGGCCACGACGTTTTGGTTCCGTTGGCGGTATTCTCGGTACTGGGAAAGTATTACGATGTGCAGGTGACCATATCCATCATAACCGCCCTGTTGACTGTCGTAGGCTATGCCATCAACAACGTGATCGTCGTTTATGACCGCACCAGAGAGAATCTCTTAAGGGGCGTCAGGGGAGGTAATTTCGAGGAAGTGGCCAATCTTTCCATCAATCAAACTCTAAGCCGCCAGATCAATACCTCTTTGGCTGTTCTGTTTCCTTTGTTCGCGATGTACTTCTTGAGCGGCGCGGCTTTGAAATATTTCTCTCTTGCTTTGATCTTGGGGATCGTTACAGGTACTTATTCTTCCATATTTTTAGCCACGCAGATATTGGTTTTTTGGCTGAATTATCGCAATAGAAAAGCAAAAAAAGCGGGCAAATAACCGGTCTAACGAGCTAATTATTGACAAAAATACTTAAAAGTATTATAATTCAGGAAGCATGAACAACCAAAATTTCAAAAAATTTTCTTTGAAACTGTTAGAGAGCTTTCCTCCGCGCAATAAAGAGGTAGTTTCGCGCAGGTTCGGTTTGACCGGAAGCAAAAAAATGGAAACATTGGAGGCCATAGGCCGCGACTACAATGTGACCCGCGAGCGCGTCAGGCAGATAGAAAACGATACGGTCAAAAATTTGAAAGAGAAAATAAAAACTTCGAAATACGAATCTTCTTTCAAAGACTTGGAAAAACAGATATTCGACGTTATCGGGCAGAATGGAAATTTGATGAGAGAGGACAGGATATTGGAAGCTTTAGCTTCCAAAGACGAAGGAAATTTCGCTTATTTCGTTCTGTCTTTGAGCCAAAATTTCAAGAGAATGGATTCCGACAGCAATTTTTATCCTGTTTGGACGACCGGCCCGAAGACATTCGAGCTGGCCAAAAAACTGGACCAAGCTTTCGAGAAAAAATTCAGCGAGATGGGAAGAACCTTAAGCGAGCAGGAGGTGCTTGATGTCTACGAAAAAGAATTGAAGAGCGAGCTTAAAGACGATCTGGCCAAAGAAGCGGTTCTTTCTTATCTGGGCGCGTCGGCTAAATTGTCCAAAACTATTGATCGGAAATGGGGGCTTGCCGCTTGGGCGGAAGTCAATCCCAAAACCATCAAAGACAAAATAGATATGGTTTTGAAACGCGAGAACAAGCCTCTGCATTTTCAGGACATATCGCGCTTGATCGAAGATTTGAACTCGCAGCTTCCCAACGTTAAAAAACTTTCTCCTCATATTCAGACGGTTCACAATGAATTGATAAAGAGCAATAATTTTGTTCTTGTCGGCCGCGGAATGTATGCTTTGAGAGGATGGGGATACGAGCCGGGACAGGTCAAGGATATCATTGCCAAAGTGCTGAAAGATTCTCCTATGCCGTTAGCCAAAGAAGAGATCATCCATGCGGTGGGAAAGCAAAGAGCCGTTAAAGAATCAACTATTCTTTCAAGCCTGCGCAATAAAAATCTTTTTGCTAAAGACGACTCGGGCAGATATCAGGTCCGGGAAGCTTAAAAGCTTTAAATGGCCTTGGACCAAACAATATTACAATCTCTTCCCCAGCCCATTGCTCCATTCGCTTCGGCGGCGATCGCGGCTAGCGTTCCTTATTTTCTGTTCCTTTGGGAAATTCTCAAACTTTTTTGGTGGATCATTCCGCCGTTCATCCTCTTTAGTATTGTGAAGGGGCAGTATTTGGATTTTATCCAGGGCATATGGGCGGACAAATTGGAATTTGTTACTTTGGAGTTGAAGATACCCCGTGAAGAACTGAAGCCCATTAAGGCTATGGAAAATGTTTTTTCCAATTTGTTCGGCACTCGCGATTCTCCAAGCGGCTTCAAAGACAAATGGATCGACGGAAAAGTTCCGGTCGGTTTTTCTTTGGAAATAGCCAGCGTGGACGGCAACCCCCATTTTTATATTCGAGTTCTTAAAGGATTGAGAAAGGCCATAGAATCGGCGATATACTCCCAATACGCCGGCATCGAGATATGCGAAGTTCCTGATTACGCCAAGGATGTTCCGGCGGACATTCCCAACAAAGAATGGGACGTATGGGGATCGGATTACACTCTCGCCAGGCCGGATGTTTACCCTATAAAAACTTACAGCCAATTTTTTGAAGAGAGCCAGGGGCTCGAAGAAGGGGAAAGGATAGATCCTCTTTCTTCGCTTATAGAAGGAATGGTCCGTTTGGAAAAAGGGGAGCAGATATGGATGCAATTTATGATAACCCCCGTCTCTAACGACGATAATAATTATGTCGATCGCGGAAAAGAAGAAGTGAATAAAATAATGAAGCGGCCAGGAAAGACGGTTTTCAAACCGCTTATCCAAGAGGCTTTTGACTTCGCGGCTTTTGGAGATATCCCCGGCGGACCGACAGCGGCGGCGGCGGAAACGCCTCATCTGACGTCCGGAGAAAAGGATGTTTTGAAAGCGATCGAAGATAAAGTCTCCAAATGCGCTTATTCGGTCGGGATAAGAGCGGTTTACGTTGCGAAAAAAGATGTTTTTTCCAGTTCTTCAAAAACCATCCCGGCTATCTTTCTGGCCCAGTTTGCCACTCAAAGCCTTAATGCCATCAAATCTTTCGGCGCGACTTCGGTAAGAGCTCCGGCTTTCGCTTTGTTCGCGGAACAGAAAACTTATCTGCGCAAAAAAGATATGTTCGGAAATTACTTGAAGCGCAAGCCGGCCAGCGGCTCGACCTTTATCTTGAATACCGAAGAAATGGCCACTCTTTTCCATTTCCCCGGCATTTTATCCATCCCCGGTTCGATAATGCCCAGGATCGCCACCAAAAAAGGCATAGCTCCCTTGGAATTGCCGACAGAATAATGGTAATATATTAAAAACCTCTAAGCCCGATTTTTATCGCGCTTATAAAGGCAGCGTCTTTTAGAGGTTTTCAGAATTTGTCCTCTCGGACATATTTTTACAAAGCCGTTAATTTCTTCAAAAGCAGAAATGGACAAACAGATAAATTTTTTTGCTCAAACCAATTTTCGCAACCAGTCCAAAAAGTTCGGCATAAAGACCGATGACCGCCGCCGCCATCTCTATGTGGTAGGCAAGACCGGCATGGGCAAGACGGAGATGCTTAAGAATATGGCTGTCCAGGATATCAAGGACGGCAAGGGGATCGGTTTTATAGATCCGCACGGAGAAGCATCAATGGACCTTTTGGATTTTGTGCCTCAAGACCGCATTAAAGACGTGGTCTATTTCAATCCGTCCGATCTGGATTGGCCCATCGCTTTTAACATTATGGAAAACGTGGCCCTTGAATACCGCCATTTGGTTGCGGGCGGTTTGATGGGCGTTTTCAAAAAGATCTGGCCGGACGTTTGGTCCGCCAGAATGGAATATATTTTAAACAACGCTATTTTGGCCTTGCTCGAAGTTCCGGACTCGACTTTGCTCTCTATCAACCGCCTTTTTTCCGACGCGGAATGGAGGCAGGAAGTGGTTGAAAAACTGCAAGATCCGGTGGTCAAAGCTTTTTGGGTGAAAGAGTTCGCCCGTTATGCGCAAAAATACGAAGTCGAAGCCACGGCGGCCATCCAAAACAAGATCGGCCAGTTTGTTTCGGCTCCGCTTATCAGAAATATCATCGGCCAGCCGAAGTCCACCATCAATATGCGCGAGATAATGGACGGCAAGAAAATATTGATAATGAACCTTTCCAAAGGTTTGATGGGCGAGGATAACTCGCGCCTTTTGGGCGCTTTATTGATCACCAAATTGCAATTGGCCGCGATGTCCAGAGTGGAGATAGACGAAGAGCAAAGAAAAGATTTCTATATGTATGTTGACGAGTTCCAGAATTTCGCGACAGAATCTTTCATCAACATTTTGTCCGAGGCCCGCAAGTACCGTTTGGACCTGATCCTGGCCAACCAGTATCTCTCGCAATTGGAAGATGGAACGGGAAGCGGGAGGAACAGCAAGGTCAAAGACGCTGTTTTCGGCAACGTCGGCACGATGATACTTTTTCGAGTGGGAGCCGAGGACGCGGAATTTTTGGAGAAGGAGTTCTCTCCGGAATTTATGGCAACCGATCTGGTGAACCTGTCCAAATATAATATTTACGTCAAGCTGATGATCGACGGGGTGTCGTCGAGGCCTTTTTCCGCCCAGACCTTGCTTCCGGAGATCAAGCCCTTGAGATCTTTTAAAAACGAGATCATCGATTGGTCGCGCAAAACCTACAGCAATCCGAAAAAGACAGTTGAAAACGATATTGCCAATCTGGCCCAGCTCGCGATCACGGAAGAGGAAAAAGGCCCCGGCCAGCAGCGCCAAAAGCAGTCCGAGGGACCGTTTGAACTTTACGACGCCCAATGCGACATTTGCAAGAAAAAAATTCGCGTAACATTCAAGCCCGACGGGAAAAGGCCTGTTTTGTGCCCGGCTTGCAGAAAACGCATCGAGAAAGAAAGGCTGGAAGCCCGGCTGACCGGCCAAAAAAGAACCTTCAACGGATTAGCCGGAGGAGGCCTTTCTTTGGCTGAAGCTACGCAGGGAGATCCGGTTCTTTTCAATCCTAACGCCAAAAAGAAAGAAGATCCGGCGCAAGCCAATGGCGGCGAAGATGAAAAATACAAAAAAAAGAAAAAAGAGATCAAGCTCGACGATCTGCGTTCGGTTTTGAAAGACATCGTTAACAAGAATAAAGAGGAAAAGGAAGAGCCCGAAGAAGATTCCATCGAGATGGAAGACCAAGGCGGCCAAAGAGATGAAGGATCGGATGCTATAGATGGAGATAATATCGAAGATGAAAAGATCATATTCGAGGGCCAAGACGAGGAAGAGTTCTGCGAATCGGATAAAAAAAGCAAGACCGGCAAAATAGATCCGGGCCAAGTGGTTAAATTTTAATAAGTTTTTCCTGTGTCTTTTTCGGGACAGAGGAAAATATATACGCCAGCATTTCATCTGCGGCAGACCGCGGCCGCGATAAAGTTTTGGCGATGACGGCTTATGAAAACGATCAGGCAAATAGACGTTAGAGACCGGAAAGTTTTGGTGCGCTGCGATTTTAATGTGCCTTTGGACGACAAGGGGCGCGTCTCCGACAACTTCAGGATAAAAAAGACATTGCCCACCATCCAATACCTGATAGCCAAGAACGCAAAGATAATTTTGATAAGCCATCTTGGCGAGCCGAAAGGAAAAGATCCGAAATATAGCTTGAAACCCGTAGCAGAAGAGCTTTCAAAGCTGCTTGGGCAGGAGGTCAAATTCGCGGGAGATTGCATCGGTCCGGAGGCGGAGAAAGCCGTTAGCCAGATGGACAGGAGGCAAGTTCTTCTTTTGGAGAATTTGAGATTTTACAAAGAAGAGAAAGAGAATGATATCGAGTTTGCCAAAAAGCTTTCCAAATTGGCTGATATTTTTATTCAGGACGGATTCGGCGTTTGCCATCGCAGGCATGCTTCGGTGGTCGGGATACCTGAATTTTTAGAATCCGGAGCGGGGTTGCTGGTGGAAAGAGAGGTTGAGGTTCTGACCAAGATCATGGAAGATCCGGCGCGGCCTTTGGTGGCGATCATCGGCGGAGCCAAGATCAACACGAAAATAAAGATCATCAAAAAGTTTTTCACCAAATCAGACCATTTGCTTCTTGGAGGGAAGATTGCCAATACGATCCTAGCCATCAAAGGCATTTGCGTCCGCGATCCATTGCCGGCGGAAGCCGAGGAAGTTTTGAAAGAAGTGGATTCTATCAATTTGACCAGTCCCAAACTGCACCTGCCCATCGATGGAGTGATGTCTCTGGCCAAGCTTGATGAAAAATACTTGCGAACGGGAGCTGTCGGAACGGTGCGCAGAGATGAAGAGATATTCGATGTGGGCCCGGAGACAGTGGAGTCTTTCAACCGGATCATCGCCTCGGCGAAGATGATCGTTTGGAACGGTCCGCTGGGTTATTCCGAGATAAGGCCTTTCGACAAATCCAGTTTGGAAATCGCCAAGGCTATCGCGCAGAGCGGCGCGTTTACGGTCATTGGCGGCGGAGAAACGATAGAGTTCGTTTCCAGGGTCGGGATGCTGAACAGCTTCAACCATGTTTCCACGGGAGGGGGAGCTATGCTCGATTTCCTGTCCGGAGACGTCCTTCCGGGGATCGAAATATTGTCCGGGAACGGGAACGGAAAAGCGTAAATTTTTTGTTGCGTTTCGGACCGTTTTTGCCGGGCCGATTGTTGATGAGCTTCAGCCATAGCGGCCGCCGGCCCTTTGCCGCAGCTGTTATTTTGGTATATATAATTTAATTTGCGGCGAGCGAGACAGATCAGGAATTAAATTTAATGGAATATGAACCCTAAACTAAAAAATTTGAGCAAGGCCGCTTTAAGGATAAAGGAGGCGATCAAGAACGAAGAGAATATAATCATTTACGCCGATTCCGATATGGACGGAGTAAGCTCGGCGATCATAGTCAAAGAATCGATATGCAACGTTTCTTATTCCATTCTTGAAAAAGATCAGAAACTGCCGCAGATTAGCTTTTATTTCCCGAACAGAAAGACCGAAGGATACGGTTTGAACAGTACGGCGGTGGATTTTTTGAACGATAAATTCGGCAAGAGCCCGTCTTTGCTTATAACTTTGGATTGCGGCATTACCAACTATGAGGAAGTGAAAAAAGCCAGATCTTTCGGATTTTCCGTTATGATAGTCGATCATCACCAGGTGGTCGGCGGCAAAATGCCCAAGGCGAATATTATCGTCGACCCCAACCAAAAAGGCGACAGATCTTTTAACAAATTCGCCAACGCGGGATTGGCCTTCAGGCTGGCCGAAGAGCTTTTGGGAGGATCAATGTCCCAATGTTTGAGGCGCAGCTTTTTGGAGCTGGCGGCTCTGGCCACGATTGCCGATATGATGCCCGAGATCGAAGATAACAGCGAGATCATTGTAGAGGGGCTCTCGGACATAGAACATTCCCAGAGGCCGGGGGTCAAAGTATTTTTCGAGATATTCAACGCCAAGGATTTTTCTTCGAGGCGCGATCTTATTTCCAAAATAATTTCGGTTATGAACGTCGCTTCGGTGAGGGACGATCACCAGCACGACAGCTATTTTCTTTTGACCACCGGCGACAACGAACAAGCCAGGTTGATGGCCGAACTCCTGTTGGAAAAAAGCATCCGCCACCGAGAGGAAATAAAGGGGCTGGAGGAAGAAGTGAAATTCATTATCGCGAACAAAGCCTCCTCGATCATTTTTGAGGGTTCTAAGAATTGGGATATTGAATTGCTCGGCGCCGTGGCTTCGCGCATCCTTAACCAGACAGACAAGCCGGTTTTTCTTTATACGATGAGAGAAGAAACAAGCCGGGGATCGGTCAGGGCTCCGAAAGGAATGGATGTAGTAAAAGCTATGGCGGCTTGCGCCGATCTGCTGGAAATGTTCGGAGGCCATCCGCCGGCCGCCGGATTCACGGTCAAGAATGAAAACCTGGAAAAGTTCAAAGAAAGCCTAATAGAATATTTCAGCCACCTGAAACCCTAAAAAATTACACAGGTCCGACCTGTGCAAAGTTATCCACAGCCAAGAGGGCTGTGGTTTTCTTTTTGCCGGTTTTTGTCGGGACGTGCGCAATGGTCCGCGCAATGAAATTTTCCATCGGGTGTTTTTTTTGATAAGATATATCCATTGATGATGGGTTTTTGCATTAACAGAAACAGATCAAATTTATCCATCCCGCGGGCCCGGCCCGCAGGCATAACAATCGGCCAACCATTATGAATTCAAAAGACATACGGGAAAAATATTTAAGATTTTTTGAGAGCAAAGGGCACAAGATCGTGCCTTCGACCTCGGTCGTTCCCGAGAACGATCCCACAACTCTATTCACCAGCGCCGGGATGCAGCAGATGGTCCCTTATTTGCTTGGAGAAAAACATCCTTTAGGCAACCGCATCGCCAACTCGCAAAAGTGCTTCCGCGCCAAGGACATCGAAGAGGTGGGAGACCTGCGCCATAACACTTTTTTTGAAATGCTTGGCGACTGGTCGTTCAACGATTTTTTCAAACAGGAACAGCTGTCCTGGATTTTCGAATTTTTGACCAAAGAGGTTGGTCTGGACCCGAAGCGCCTTTACGTCACCGCTTTCAGGGGAAGCAAAGAATGCGGGATACCCAAAGACACAGAGACGGCCGAGATTTGGAAAAAACTTTTCAGCGCCGCCGGGGTCGAAGCCAAAGATGTCGATTTTTCGGAAAGGGACGGGATGCAGAACGGAAGAATATTTTATTACGACGAGAACAAGAATTGGTGGTCGCGCGCCGGCAATCCGGCGGATATGCCGGTCGGCGAACTGGGCGGTCCCGACTCGGAGATGTTCTGGGATTTCGGTCCGGAGATGAAACTGCACGAAAATTCCCAATGGCGCGATCAGCCCTGCCACGTTAACTGCGATTGCGGCCGGTTTTTCGAGATCGGCAACAATGTTTTTATGCAGTACGTCAAAGAAAAGGACGGCATAAAACCTTCCAACAAGAACGTTGATTTCGGCGGCGGGCTGGAGCGCATTGCCGCCGCGTCTTTGAACAGTCCGGATGTTTTCAGGTCCGATCTTTTCAGTCCGATAATAGAAAAGATGGAAGAGCTGTCCGGTAAAAAATATGACAGTTCGGAAAGCGAGCAGGACAAGGCTTTTCGCATCGTCGCCGATCATGCCAGAGGAGCGGTATTTCTGATCGCCGACGGCGTCATACCTTCCAACAAAGAAAGGGGCTATTTTGCCAGGCGTTTGATAAGGCGCGCCGTTGCGAAAGCTCAAAAGCTCGGGATAGACGATAATTTTATGGTCTCTATGGCCGAAGCGGTGCGTAAAATATATGAAGGAGTTTATGACCTTTCGAATCCTGCCATTAATATCGAACTGGAAAAAGAAGAAACAAAATTCAGAAAAACTCTTAGCGAGGGGTTAAAAGAATTCAGAAGACAGGCTGTTAACAGCGGCAATTCATTGTCGGGAAAACAGTTGTTCGATCTTTATCAAAGTTTTGGTTTTCCATTGGAGTTGAGCTTGGAGATTGTTAAAGAAGAAAATATTTCAGTTGATAGCGGCGCGGTCGATAATTTTAAAAATGAATTCGATAAACATCAGGAACTGTCCCGCACCGCCAGCGCCGGAATGTTCAAAGGCGGGTTGGCGGATGCCGGAGAACAGACCACCAAATTGCATACGGCCGCCCATTTGATGCTGGCCGCTCTGCGCAGAGTTCTGGGCGATCACGTAATGCAAAAAGGATCCAACATCACCGCCGAGCGTTTAAGGTTCGATTTTTCCCATACCGAAAAAATGACCCCGGAGCAGATAAGCAAAGTCGAGGATCTGGTCAATGAGCAGATCGTAAAGAAGGTTGATGTGAAAGAAGAAGAAATGTCCCTCGAGGAAGCGAAAGAGCAGAAAGCGATGGGCGCTTTCGAAAGCAAGTACGGAGACAAGGTCAAGGTTTACACTATCGGATGGTTCTCCAAAGAGATCTGCGGCGGTCCGCACGTCAAAAATACCGGCGAGTTGAGCCATTTCAAAATATCCAAAGAAGAAAGCTCCGGCGCCGGAGTAAGAAGGATCAAAGCGGTGCTAGATTAAAATTAATTTTAATTCGTTGGTCTATGGTTAAAAAAATATTCGATATAATCCCTCCGGGGTACAACCAAGGTGAAGAAGGCCGGGCGAGGTCTTTTGTTTCCAGATCCAATTTAAAAAAGAAAAGTTCCGGCGGCGGGCCGTCTTCTTTTCCCGCCAAGTTCGTTCTGCCCCTGTTTGTTGTCGCGGCCGCCGGCGCCGGAGCGGCTTATTTCTTTGTCGAGGCCAAGGCTGTGGTCGAAATTTGGCCGAAACAGGAGATGGTCAAGATAGAAGAGCAAATAACGATAAAGGACGGCGCGACAAAGATAGACGCGGACCAAAAGATCATTCCCGGGTCAGTGATAGAAGATGTCTTGGACTATAAAGAAACTTTTGAAGCGACAGGGCAATCGGAGAGCAAGACCAAGGCCGTTGGCGCATTGAGGATATATAACGAATGCGATCCCGTCCGCTCTTTCAATTTTGTCAAAGGAACCCAGTTTGTTTCCAAAGACAGCAAGCTTATATTCAAATCTTTGAGCGAGATAAAGATCCCTGCCGCCAAATATGAAAAAGGCAAGATATCCGCAGGCTATGTCGACGTGCAGATCGAAGCCGCCGAAGGCGGAGCAGATTACAATATCGAGCCTGAAAAGTTTTCCGTATTGAAATTAAGCGGGACCAATTGCATCTGGGGAGAGAATTCCAAAGCGATTCGAGGAGGATCCGAAGAAGGAGCCAAGGTCGTTTCCGCTCAAGACTTGGCTAAGGCCAAAGATCAATTTACGCAGAACGCTTTTAAAGCCGGAGAAGGATCTTTAAAGAAAAAGATCCCGATCACGATGCGCCTGTTGAGCAATTTTATGTCGCAAGAGATTAGCGGAGAGCTGTCCATTTCCGCCAAGGAGAAGGACGCAACGGACGCTTTTGAGATGTCGGCTAAAATAGTCTCCAAAGTTTTGGTGTTCAAGGACAGCGATGTGGGGGATTATTTTACGGCCTTGGTGGCAGGTTCATCGTCGGGCAAGAAGATCGTGGACAAAAGCCTCCAGCCGGTTTTCGATGCCAAGAATATCGATTTTAGCCAGAAGTCCGGCCAGCTGGGCTTGTCAGGATCGTTAAAAACGTATATCTTAGACGATGAAGAGAAGGTCAAGAATTCTTTAACAGGCCAGCCGCTGGACTACGCCGAGTCTCTTCTCGGCAAAACTCCGGGCGCGGAAAAAACCGGCATCAAGGTTTCTCCTTTTTGGAAGACTAAGGTCCCGTCGGACGCGGACAAGGTGGAGATCAAGATAATCTTTTAACGGGGTTGACCAAAATTAGGTTTTTTGTTAAACTATTTTTGCTTTAGAACTAATGGAAAAAAAAGAAGAAAAAATCAGAAAAGAAGGAGTTGTGGTGGAGAGTCTGCCAAATGCTACTTTTAGGGTAGAATTGAACGAGGACAAATCATTAGTCTTTGCCCATTTAGCCGGCAGGTTGAGAATTAATAGAATTAAAATTCTCCCCGGAGATAAAGTTACAGTGGAACTAACCCCTTACGATAAAGCTAGGGGCAGAATAACTTACCGAGGAAGGTGATTATTAGGTTCCAATGGCCATTAATTCAAAATTATCTTTAAGATAATTTCGAGTTGTCCATTGGGATTTTGATTTTGTGAAAGTTAGACCATCAGTTAAAAAGATTTGCAACGATTGCAAAATTGTCCGCAGAAAAGGATATGTTTATGTAATCTGTAAGAAAAACCCTAAGCACAAACAAAGACAGGGGTAATTTTAATTTAATTAACAAACTAAACAAATGGCACGTATTGCAGGAGTCAATCTCCCAGAAAACAAACAAATAGAGATCGCCCTGACCTACATCTACGGAATAGGCCGGGTTTTGAGCAAAAAAATATTAGCCGAGGCTAACATTCCGGCCAACAAGATCGCCAAGGATTTGGACCAGCAGGAGATAGCCGCCCTTAAAGATATTGTCGAAAAAAGGCATAAAGTCGAAGGAGAATTAAGAAGAACCTTAATGACGAGCGTGAAGAGGCTGAAAGATATCGGTTCCTATCGCGGATATCGCCATATCAAGGGATTGACCGTAAGAGGCCAAACCACCAGGATCAACAGCCGCACGGTAAGAGGGAACGTGAGAAAGACGGTTGGTTCGGGAAGAAAGGCCGCTCCATCCGCTAAATAAAGTCTTTAGCGGTATAGTTTAATTTTATTTGTATTAAAAATTCCTATGGGTAAAAAAAGAATAATTCAAACAGCTCCAGAGGAGCTCGTAAAAGAAAAAGAAACCGCTGAAAAGGCTGTTGCAAAAGAGCAGGTCGTTGCCAAGATCCCGGCAGCCAAAGAAGGAAAGATTTGCATCTTCAGCTCCTACAACAACACTATCATCGTTTTGACCGATAATTTTGGAAATGTTTTGGCTCAGAAGAGCTCCGGCGCCATCGGATTCAAAGGCACCAAGAAATCAACCCCGTTCGCTTCCTCAAAGGTAGCCGAAGCTGTCGGCCAGGTAGCCATCAAGCTCGGCATCAAGAGGATTGGAGTGAATGTTAAAGGGATCGGATCCGGCCGCGAATCGGCTTTGAGATCGATCTCCAACCAGGGATTTGACATCATTTCGATAATAGACAAAACTCCGGTTCCGCACAACGGATGCCGCGCTAAAAAACCAAGAAAATTATAGAATTTAACCAAGCAAGTTATATCGATCAATTCCTATGCAAGAATTAAAATGCAAAATTTGTAGAAGATTGGGTTTAAAGCTTTTTTTGAAAGGCGAGCGTTGCTATACTCCGAAATGCGCCGCGGTCAAAAGGCCCTATGCTCCTGGATTAAAATCCAAAAGAAAAGGAAGGACCCTTTCCGAATTCGGAAAGCAGCTTCATGAATTACAGAAAGTGAAGAACTGGTATAAATTGAGCGGTAACCAATTCGGAAATTACGTTGAGGATACATTGGAGCACAGAAAACCGGGGCAGGATGTTACTAATGTTCTTATCCAAAAATTGGAAAAAAGAATGGACAACGTAGCTTTTAAAGCCGGTTTTGCCGCTTCCAAATCCCAAGCCAGGCAGCTGGTCAACCACGGACATTTCTTGGTCAACGGAAAATCGGTTGATATTCCTTCTTACAGTATGAAGATCGGAGACAAACTGTCAGTGGCCAAAGCTACCGACGGCGCTTTCAAAAATTTGGCTGTCAATTTGAAAAAATACAATGCTCCCTCTTGGCTGGAATTGGATAAGGATAAAATGGAAGTTGCTATTAAGAAAGAACCAACCTTGGAGGATGCCCAATTGCCTGCCGAGATCACTACTGTCTTCGAGTACTATTCCAGATAGCTTTCAAATAATCTAAATAAGCCGCGTAAGAGAAGAGTTAAAAACTAATATAGTTATAAACCAAAAATTATGATTCCTTTGCCTCAATCGTTCAAGGTAAAAAAGATCAATGAGAACACCGCTTCTTTCGAAACGGAAGGTTTGTGGCCCGGATACGGCATAACCTTGGGAAACGCCTTAAGGCGCGTGCTTTTGTCATCTTTGGAAGGGGCAGCCGCCACCGAGGCAAGGATCAAAGGGGTCCCGCATGAATTTGCCACCATACCGGGAGTGTTGGAAGATGTTTTGCAGATATTGATGAGATTGAAAATGCTAAGATTCAAGAGCTTTTCCGATGAGCCCCAGAAAGTCACTTTAAGCGTTCAGGGAGAAAAAGAGGTGACGGGAGCCGATCTGGTTTTGTCGGGACAGGTTGAACTTATGAATCCCGAGATGTTGATCGCCACCATCAATGACAAAAAAACATTTTTGGAAATGGAATTGCAGGTAGAAAGAGGAGTGGGCTATGTTTCCCAAGATGCGATCAGGGAGAAAAAGCCGGAGATAGGGGTCATCGCTTTGGATGCCATTTTCACCCCTATCAAGAGCGTCAACTATAAAGTGGAAAATATGCGCGTCGGCGGCAGAACCGATTTTGACAAGCTTGAATTGGAGATCGAGACGGACGGAACAATAGATCCTGAGACGGCTTTTTCCCAGGCTCTCGACATTTTGCTGTCCCGTTTTCAGTACCTTAAAGAGAATTTGAATCCGGAAATAAAAGTTCAGGCTCCCGTTGAGGAAGTCCAAGAAGAAGAGGTGAAAGAAGAAAAAGCCCCTAAGGCGGAAGCAAAAATTAAGGAAACTGCCGAAGGTTCCGAAAAAGAACTGAGCGGATTGAAGATATCCAGCCGCACATTGAACGTCTTGGCCGAGAACAAGATATCTAAAGTGTCCGACCTGACTTCTAAGAACGAAGAGGAAGTGGCTAATTTGAAAGGCATGGGAGAGAAAGGATTGAAAGAGATCAGAAAAGCTTTAAAGAAATTGGATCTGGGCTTCAAGCTGTAAATTTGAACTTATATATTATTAATTAAATCACAAGAAAGATGCGCAATCTAATCAAAGGCAGAAAATTTCATAGAGAGAAAGACCAGAGAGAGGCTATGTTCAGAACAATGGCAACTTCTTTGATCCTAAAAGAAAAGATCAAGACGGGAGAAGCCAAGGCTAAAGAATTGGCCGGTTTTGTCGAGAAGAAGATCACCAGAGCCAAAAAAGGAGATTTGGCCGCCACCCGCTATCTAGCCAGATTTTTTTGCCCGAAAGCAGTTTCCAAATTGGTCAAAGACATTGCGCCGCAGTACAAAGATCGCCCCGGCGGATATACCCGCGTTACCAAGCTCGGAGCCAGAAAGACAGATGGAGCCAAGATGGCCATAATTGAATTAGTTAAATAAGTTAAGTATCAAATTATATGGAAGCAAGACAAACACATATCATTGACGCTGCCAACAAGCCTCTTGGAAGGCTGGCAACAGAAATAGTTGTCTACCTGAGAGGGAAGCAAAAACCGGATTTTGCTCCGAACAAAGACGGCGGCGATTTTGTAGTTGTGAAAAATGCCAAGAGGATCCTTTTTACCGGCAACAAACTTTCCAAAGAAACGTATTTTATCCATACCGGATTTTTGGGAAACGACAAAGAGCAGCCTGTTTCGGAAGTTTTTGAGAAAAACCCTGGAGAGGTTTTAAAAAGAGCTGTTTCGGGAATGATGCCTAAGAATAAATTGAGACCGATCCAGATAAAAAGACTTAAATTCCAGCAATAATCTTGCGATCAATATGCCAACAAAAACAAAAGAAACAACAACCAAAAAGAAAGCTCCAGCCAAAAAAGAAGAAGCTGTGAAAAAGATCGCCAAGAAACCGGAGATCGTTGAGGAAGTTGAGGTCGAAGTTGAAGTGGTGGTTGAGGAGGCCAAAGAAGAGACTCCCGAGATCGAATCTACCGAGCTGTCGAACGCCCCGGTCATCATCGACGGAGAGGAGATCGCTCCCGAGCCTACCGACAAAACAGCTAAATTTTTCGCCGGAGTTGGCCGCAGAAAGACCTCTTCCGCCCGCGCGTTGCTTTTTACCCGCGGAGCCAAAGAATTTATCGTCAATGATAAAGATTACAAACAGTATTTTCAGATATACGATCTTCAGCAGAAAGCGACAGCTTCTCTCAATAAAATGAAGTCGCTGGAAAGGTTCAGAGTGATGGTAAGGGTCAGAGGGGGAGGATTGTCTTCTCAGGCCGAAGCCATCAGATTGGCCGTTGCCAGAGCTTTGATCAACTTCAGCATCGACTACAGGAAGAGATTGAAGAAGGCCGGATTCTTGACCAGAGATTCCAGAAGAAAAGAAAGAAAGAAACCGGGATTGAAAGGAGCCCGCAAAGCACCGCAATTCAGCAAACGTTAAAATCGAACATCTATCGCAAAAAGCGCACCCCTCGGTGCGCTTTTTGTTGAAGTGCGGCCCGCGCAGGAATTTACCTGGGTCGGACCCGTCATACGGGTCCGACCCGTAAGACCCGTAAGAACCCCGTCGATCGCGTAAAACGGGCAAGCAAAGTGGGCAAGGTGACACCTTGCCCACTTTTTATTACTATTAAAAATTATCTAGGTGTCACCTAGGTAGTTTTTGATCCACGGGGCTGGCTCGTATAAAATATTTCTCGATGGATCGCGGGGCGGATTTGACAAAGAGCGCCGGTCAATCTATAAGGAGAGAAAGCTGTTTTACAACAGAGGGTGTCGTCCTCTGTACATAAATTTTAAATAAAATATGTCTACTTCTAAAAAGAAGAACATGGTAGCCGAAGCGACCTTGAAGCGCAAAAATAGAAAGGTCGAGGCTATTGTAAAGCGCGCGATCGCGAAAAGAAGGAGAAACAGATCTTCCGGGAAGAATAAATGTAGGATTTCCAAGGCAAAATTGATAGTTGAGAAAATTAAAGAAACAGGAGATCTTACAACAGTACTTTTGGTAAAAAGAAAATATGATAGGAGTGGAGAATATCGTCTGGAAGCTTTTCACGAAATGCCGCAATTGCTGGGGGAATATTTAAATCCTTTCACTTTGAATGAAGTGAAAGAGATCAGAAAAATGATAGCAGATCAGCTGGCAGAGATGTCTTATAATGCCGGCGACCTGCCTCCAGAGTTCATAGACGTTGCAGCAGATCTTGAAAAGATAGAAAAACAAAAAACTTCAAAAGTTTTCAGATGGATCATGAAATGCGATCAAAGCAGAAGAAGACATCTGGTCCAAAAAACTCGTTAAGGGTTTTGAACACCTCGCACGAAAGTGCGAGGCGTTTTATTAAATGCGTACAGTTCGTCTGGCTTCATCTGTTTTACGACAAAGGAAGTTTTCGGCGCGGTTTATTTTTTTGCTGGTTTTGGTAAAATGGAAACATATGATCTCTCAAATAAAATTCAGGGGGCGGAATTTTGAACTTGCCAAAGGTTTTACCCTTATAGAGCTTCTGGTAGTCGTAGCCATCATTGGCATTTTGGCGGGACTGATCGTAGTAAACCTGGGCGGCGCTACCGACAGCGCAAGAATAGCCAAGGCTAAAAGTTTTTCGACCTCGATGAGGGCCTCAATGTCGTATTCCATTATTGCCGAATGGGGGGCTGATGACGCTTCCGGCGTTACTGCTAAAGATTCCTGGGGGTCCAATAATTGCAACCTCGCGGGCCACGCTCCGTCTTGGGCCGCCAGCGAGCAATGCATCGAAGGCGGATGTTTGCAGTATAGCGGTTCAGCCCAATATCTTGATTGCGGCGCCGATCCCAGTCTGGAGATAGGAGACAAGAGTTTTACCATAGAAGCTTGGTTCAAACCGGACACCGCTATCGCGACCAACGGTAGATATTCCATAGCCGCCACTTACTCGCCGGGGTGGATAATGGACCTGCCCGATGACGCAGGAGTAGAAGGCTACAGGTTTTATAACGGCTCTGCCGTTTACAAATATAATGCTCCGGGAGGGGAAGTTCCGCTGGCCTGGACCCAGTGGGTCGTTGTCAGAGACATCTCTTCGGGAACTTTGAAAACCTATATCAACGGCCAGCTCAAGCAGGCTTGGAGTATTTCGACGGTGGCCACTTCTACGAACCCTGTTTGGATCGGAAGGAGAAGCGACGGTTGTTACTTCAGAGGGTTTATAGATACTGTCCGCATTTACAATAAAGCGTTGGGATCGGCGGCGATCAAAGATCATTACTCGGCCGATATCGGAAAATATTCCAAGCGTTAAAATACAATACAAAAATGTTCGATCAAAAAACCTCATCGATGATACCGATGAGGTTTTTTGATTAGATAGCAGGGAAAGAGCTTAGAACAATTTGTCCGACGCGAACAGAGAACCGTCGCTTAAGATATACAGTTTTTTCGCTTTTTGGCCGAACAGCAGCTTGGGATCGTTGAATTTTGATATGTCGTAAATGTTCGGCTGGGAACGGTTGTCTATCTCGCTTATTTTTATCTGGTTGGATACGGAAAAAGCGAAATAATCGTTCGCGATCCAGCCGGCATCCTGGATTTCCTGGCTGAACCTGGAAATGAAAAGTTCCGCGCCCTTTTTTTCTTTGAACGGAACGTCTATGTCGCTAAGAAGGATGACCCATAATTCTTTTTGCAATTGGCAAAGAATCTTGTCTTTGGCCGGAGAAAGTTCTATATTTTTGACTCCCTCGAATATTTTTTTGAATTCGTTTTTCGTCCGGTCCAGCAGATAAAGGTTTCCTTCGCCTTTTAGCATTATTTCGTCTCCGAAAATTAACAGTTCGCAGTCCTGCCCGTTTTCCGCTCCCAAGAGTTCGAAGGGAGCATTTTTTGCCAGTTCCCGCTCCGGGAAGTTCTTATTTTTGTCCATTTCCAAAAGACGGCCTTTTTCGGTCAGGAAATAGAAATAATTTCCGGACAAGGCGAAAGCGGCCGTTTCTTCGTCAAAAAAACGGAAGGCGGGTTCGCTTGATCCCAAGGTTTTTTTAAATATCCATTTTTTTTCCTGCCAGAGCAAAGATCTCTCCCCGAAAGAATCGATCAGCATGGCATTTTTAGAGTTTTTGGTTAAAAAGCTAATTTTTTGCGGAGCCTCTTGGGACGAATCCGTCCCGGCTAAAAAGTATTCTGTTTTTTCTGTTTTTTTGTTTTGAAGGATCAAAAGCAGATTTTGAGGGTCGAGTATCTTCAGGCCGGACAGATCATAATTTTCCAGCAAAGAATTGGCAGGAGAGAGATCGGTTTCCTGGCCGCTGGAGAGATCGTAAACGGATAATTTAAAAGGGCTGTCCGACCCGGCGTAGGTCAGGACGGCTCTGTCTCCTCCCAAATATTGCATTTTTTCCAATCCGTTCCTGGCGTTCGGAAAATTTATATTTTCCGGGAAAAGGACCACATTCCTGGCTTCGGAAACTTCCATCGCTTTGACCGCCAATGTTTTGGTCCATGGCAGGTATCCTTCTTTTTCCGCTTTTATGACGTATTCTTTGGGGACAAGGCTTTGGATGAACAGGTAATCCGATATTATTTGCGTCCGTCCCATCGGTTTTTGGTCCAGCGTTATTTTGGCGTTCGATGGAGAAACCTTGATGAAGATCGCTCCGGTTTTCATGAACTTCAAGGATTTTGCGTCAAAACGGTACCCTTGCGCGTAAAAGATGGCGCTGGCGGCAACTATGATAAAGATGACCGATAGGACGGAGAAAAGGATCGTACGTAATTTTTTAGTCATGTTTTACGGTGCGGAGTCCCGGACCCGGGATAAAGGGAGAGGAAATGTCGGACCCGTATTCGGGAGATCGAACACCGAAATTATTGATAACGGATGAGCGTTTTATAGCTGATTTTGCTCATTATAGCCCAAAAAATCGGGCTTGCCAATCAAAAAAAATTAAGATAATATACCCTTGATGGAAGAGAAATTTGTTATAAAAGGAGGGAAATATCTGTCGGGAGAGGTGGAAATCGGCGGCTATAAAAACGCGGCGGGACCGGCCTTGGCCGCTATTTTATTGACCGAAGAAGAATGCCGTCTTTCCAACGTCCCATTGGTTGAAGACGTTTTTCGGCTTGTTGAGGTTCTGAAAGGAATGGGAGTGGAAGTTTCTTGGACGGGAAAAAATGAGTTGAGATTGAAAGCCGGTTCGAATGTCGATCCGGAAAAAATAGATCCCGTGCTGGTCAGCAAATCCCGCATTTCCGTTCTATTGATCGGAGCGCTGATAGCGCGTTTTAAAGAATTTAAGATCGCACGTCCCGGCGGGGACAGGATAGGGTTGAGGCCGATCTTCACCCACCTCAAAGCGCTGGAAGCTTTGGGCGCGCAGTCTTTCGCGGAAGACAATTTTTATCATTTTAAAAGAGAAGAATTGCGCGGGCAGGAGATCATTTTGAAAGAATTCTCCGTGACCGCCACTGAAAATTTGATCCTGGCCGCATCGCTGGCCGAAGGTACTACGATCATCAAAGGGGCGGCGTGCGAACCGCAGGTCCAAGATCTTTGCTGGCAGCTTATCAAAATGGGAGCCAAGATCGAAGGGGTCGGAAACCATACATTGAAGATAGAGGGCCAGAAGAAACTTTCGGGAGTTGATTACAAGATCATTCCCGACGTGAACGAGGCCGCCACTTTTATCGTATTAAGTTCTTTGACCAACGATAAGGTGATGGTCAAGAACGCCATACCGGATCATTTGTATTTATTTTTGGACAAATTGCAGGAGATGGGAGTGAAACTAAGAAAGGGCCCGGATTTCGTGGAGGTTTACGGTTCGCCGGAATTGAGATCCGTGCGCATCCAGGCATTGCCTTTCCCGGGTTTCGCTACGGACTTTTTGCCTTTAACTGTTCCTCTGCTGACCCAGGCCCAGGGAAAGAGTTTGGTCCATGACCCGCTCTATGAGAGCAGGCTTAATTATACGCAAGAGCTGAAAAAGATGGGAGCGGATATCGAAGTGGTGGACCCTCACAGAGTTCTTATTTTCGGCAAAACGCAATTGAGCGGGGTTAACATTGAAAGCTGGGACATCAGAGCCGGAGCGTCGCTGGTCATTGCCGGCCTTATGGCCAAGGGCACCACGATCGTTGAAAATATTTATCAAATAGACAGAGGGTACGAGAAAATGGAGGAGAAGCTTCAAAAATTGGGCGCAGACATCCAGCGCATAAAGAGTTAATTGTTTATATGAAAATTGGCATAGATCTAGGAACAAAGAATTCATTGGTTTTTCTTCCCAAGAAAGGCGTGGTTTTGGACGAGCCGTCTGTCATCGCGGTTTCTTTGGGCGAAAACAAAATATTGGCCGTTGGCAAAGATGCTAAAGAAATGGTCGGGCGCACTCCGGACAATATTCAAATATTCCGTCCGTTAAAAGACGGCGTCATCGCCGATCATCGCATCACCCAAGCAATGCTGATGTATTTTATGAGAAAGGTTTGCACGGGTTTCAATCGTTTTATAAAACCTGAATTGCTGATCGGCGTGCCTGTCGGCATCACTTCGACCGAGAAAAGAGCCGTGATCGAAGCCGGTATTTTGGCCGGCGCCAAAGAAGTTTTCATCGCCAAAGAATCGATCTTGTCGGCCATCGGCGCGGGCATACCTATCAATTCCTGCTCCGGACATTTAATATTGGATATAGGCGGAGGAACATCGGAGGTCGCGGTCATATCTTTGGGAGGCATAGTATCGGGGAGGTCTATCCGCGTTGCCGGAGACAAGCTCGACCTTGCCATTACGCAATATATTAAAGACAAGTATAATCTCGCTATCGGCGATCAAACAGTCGAAGAGACGAAAATAAAGATCGGCACGGCTATCACCGAAAAAGAACCCAAGATACTGGAAATCAGGGGAAGGGACCTGATCTTGGGCCTGCCCAAGACCATCAAGGTTTCTTCCAACGAGATCTGCGCCGCGATAGAAGACACCCTTAAAGAAATAATCCAGTGCGTGAAAGACGTGTTGAGGGACACTCCTCCGGAATTGGCCGCCGATATCATGAATAAAGGAATGGTTATGGCCGGCGGCGGCGCTCTTATCCGCAATATCGCCACCTTGGTCTCCCAGTCGGTGGGCGTCCCTTGTTTCGTTGCCGACGATCCTTTGCGCTGCGTAGCCAAAGGAGCGGGCTTGATGCTCGAGAATCTTGATTTTTATAAGAGAAGCGTGATGACCAAGAAACTTTAATAAGTTTGTTCAAAACTTTTGCCGTTTTTGACTCTACCATCCGTCGGATGGCGGAAAGCGGCCAAGGGTCAGAAAGACAATGATAGCCGGTCTGAAAAAACAATGGCAGATCTTAAAAGGTATGGCAGAGGCTGGAAAATTGCCTCACGCTCTTTTGTTTGCCGGACCCGAAAAAATAGGAAAGAAAACTTTGGCCATTGAGACAGCCAAGTTTATTTTCTGCCAGGAAGGAGAGCCGGGCGATCGGCCTTGCCAAAAATGCCGTGCCTGCTCGGATGTCGCCAGCAGATCGCATCCCGATCTATCTTTGGTCCTTGCGCAGGAAGGAGCCATAAAAATAGCCCAGATCCGCGATTTTGGGTGGCGGCTGTCATTGAAACCATATAGTGCTAAAATAAAAGTGGGCATAATCGACGATATCCATTTGGCCGAGTCTGACGCGCAAAACAGCCTTTTAAAAACTTTGGAAGAGCCTAAGGGCGACACTCTGCTTATTTTGGTGACCCACAGCCCGCAGATGCTTTTGAAAACGGTGTTTTCAAGGGTGCAGGTGTTGAAATTTCCTTTGGTCAGCCAAAAAGAAATAGAAGATCATTTGATAAGCTTGGGAGCGGACAGGTTAAAAGCCGGAGAGATCGCCGATCTGTCTTTGGGAAGGCCCGGACAGGCGATAGATTTTTTAAATGATCCCGAGAAGGTCAAGATCCAAGAGCAAGAGATAAAAGATATAGGTTTGATGCTCAAGTCCGGCATCCCGGAAAGGTTCGGATACGTCAAAAAAATAACCGATTCGCCCGAGACCGTGATCGGGATACTGGATCTTTGGGAAAGAGAGTTGAGGCGCTTGTTGCTTCAGCATCCCGAAGGCAGGCCGGGATTGGTGCGGGGAATAAAAGCATTGGAAGATACCGTCTGTTTGATAAAAACGACCAATGCCAATCAAAGACTGGCTTTGGAAAATTTAATGTTAAATTTAAATATTTAATTTAAAAATAATTATCATCTCGATCCGCAGGCCGTTCGAGCGGCCCAAAGACCGGGCTGGTAAGAAAATAAAAAGCAAAAATAATTATGACGTCCTACAAACAAATTATTGACTCCATTAAACCCGAACTGGATAAGGCGATTGCTTATTTCCAGAATAAATTGTCTACGATCCGCACCGGCAGAGCCAGTCCGGCTTTGGTGGAGAACATTCAAGTGGAAATTTTCGGCGAGAAAATGCCGGTCAAACAGTTAGGCGCCATCTCGGTCCTCAATTCGCAACAGTTATTGATCCAATGCTGGGACTCTTCTTATATGGATCCTATCCAAAGAGCGATATCGCAACACGGATCGGGGATCGGCTGTTCCGTCGATCAGGACGGCGTTAAGGTCAATTTGCCGTCATTATCAACCGAACTTCGCAAGACGCTGATCAAGACCCTTTCGCAAGCGGAAGAAGAAGCAAAAAAGACCATAAGGCATTTCCGCGATGAGGCTTGGTCCAATTTGCAGAAAGCGGAGAAAGAAGGAATAGTGAGAGAAGACGATAAATTCAGAGGAAAAGATGATTTGCAAAAGATCGTTGACGAATACAACAAGAAGATCGAGACGATGATCAAAAATAAACAAAAAGAGCTCGAGGAGTAAGGAGCTTTTCCCGCTTGGAAGCGGCCGAGGCTCAACGAAGAATCAAATGGCATTATTACTTACAATTTTGGCGTTTATCGTCATTATCGGCGGGGCCGTTTTCGTTCACGAGCTCGGCCATTTTTGGGCGGCCAAACGCAACGGGGTCAAAGTGGAAGAATTCGTTTTGGGGTTTCCGCCGATCATCTATAAAAAGAAAATAGGAGAAACCGAATACGGCCTGGGTTTGATACCTTTCGGCGGCTACAACAGAATATTGGGCGAAGATACGAACGATGCCGACGCGGCCGGAAATCCCCGCAGCCTTGAGGCCCAAAAATCCTCGGTAAAACTTTGGATCATAGGAGGAGGCATTCTAATGAACCTGGCTTTGACCGTTATTCTTTTCTATTGTTTGGCCATCGTTTCCGGTTTTCAATTTTGGCAGCCATTATTTTTTTCCGATTATAAATTTCCTTTGGGCGTCCAGCAGAATTATCCCATGGTTTTGCGCGTGCAGGAAGGGTCTTTGGCTGAAAAGGCCGGAATGCAGGCTAGAGAAGCCGTTCTTTCGGCAAACGGAAAAATTTTTTCCGGTTCGCAAGACCTCGTAAGCTATATGGCCGGCTCGACCGACCAGCAGGTAAATCTAATATTAAAAGACACGAAGACGGAGAAGGAGCGTACGCTGACCGTTGATTTTCCAGCCGGAACGGAAAAACATATTTTAGGAATACAGATGACGGACATTGCTTTGTTAAGCTATAAGAACCCCGCGGACAAATTGGCCGCCGGATTTTTACATTCGGTCAACGTCACCCATTTTTCTTTTGTCACGATCGGAAAAATAATAGAAACTTCTTTCAAGGAAAAAACGACGGACCTTTTGGGGGCGTCTTTCATCGGTCCGGTGGGAATTTTTGCGGCCACCAAAGTTACGATCGACCGCGGATTTTTTGAACTGGTCAATTTGCTGGCGGTGGTTTCCCTGGCTTTGGCCACGACGAATATCCTGCCGATCCCCGCTTTCGACGGAGGAAAACTGGTTTTCATCGGCTTGCAGGCGATCGACAAAAAAAGATTTTCTTCGCAGCTTCAGGCCAGGATAGAACAGGTTGGGGCTTTGATATTGATCGGCTTGGCCGTTTTGATCACGGCAAAAGATCTGTGGGTTTTTAAAGATATAATTTTCAAGTGATAAATATTTGCGCTGTTGCTCCGAGGACGCAGCAACGGGAATTTTGGCAGAGCAAGATATGGCAGAAAAAATATTCGATAAAAAAAATCTCGTTAAAAGATCTGAAGATTTTTCAGGATGGTATCAAGACGTGGTCGTAAGATCGGGCCTGGCGGATCATTCTCCGGTGAAGGGCTGTATGATCTTCAAACCTTACAGTTATGCCATCTGGGAATTGGTCCAGAAATTTTTGGACGCGAAGATAAAAGCCAACGGCGTCAAGAATGCTTATTTCCCGATGTTCATTCCGGAAAGTTTTTTGCAAAAAGAAAAAGAACACGTTAAGGGGTTCGCGCCGGAATTGGCCGTGGTCACGATCGGCGGAGGCAAAGAGCTGGAAGAAAAACTCGTGGTCCGTCCGACCTCGGAGACGATAATGTATTCGATGTTCGCCCAATGGATAAGCTCTTGGAGAGACCTTCCCTATAAAGTGAACCAATGGTGCAACGTGGTGCGATGGGAAAAGAGGCCCAGATTTTTTATCCGCAATATCGAATTTTTGTGGCAGGAGGGCCATACGGTCCACGCCACCAATCAAGAAGCGCAAGAACAGGTGGATTGGGCGATAGAGCAGTACAAAGACATCTACCGCAATTATTTTGCCATTGACGGCATTGACGGGCGCAAATCGGAAAGCGAGAAATTTCCGGGAGCGGACGCCACTTATACTTTTGAAACATTGATGCCTTCGGGGATCGCTTTGCAAAGCGCCACTTCCCACAATCTGGGGCAGAATTTCGCCAAGTCTTTCAACATAGAATTTTTGGATCAGGAAGGCAAAAAAGCAACGCCTTGGCAAACTTCCTGGGGGCTTTCCACCCGCAGCCTGGCTTCTTTGATAATGGTCCACGGCGACGATTCCGGTTTGGTTCTGCCTCCGGCATTGGCTCCGATACAAGTCGTGATCATTCCGATCATCCGAGGCAAAGAAGGGGACGTAGAAGTGATCAAGAGAGCCCAGGAAATAAAAGATAATGATCTGTCCGATCTTCGCGTGGAATTGGATTTGAGAGAAGGATATTCCGTGGGCTGGAAATTCAACGAATGGGAATTGAAAGGAGTGCCGTTGAGGATCGAACTCGGACCTAAAGAATTGGAACAAGGAAAGGCAACTCTGACCCGCAGAATGGACGGACAAAAAATATCAGTAGATCTTAAAGACCTGAAAGCGGAAGCGGGAAAAGCGCTTGCCGACATCCAAAAAGATCTTTTGCAAAAGAGCCGCGATTACCTTGCGCAAAACACGCGCGAAGCCAAAGACTATAATGAATTCAAGGAAATAATGAACGGGCCCAAAGGTTTCATCAAAGCTTACTGGTGTGAAGATCCCGAATGCGAAGCCAAAATAAAAGAAGAAACCAAAGCCACAACAAGGTGTTTACCCGCCGGTCAGGAGGGTTTGCCCGCATCGCCCGCCGAAGCTTCAGCGAAGGAGGGCCGGGAAAAAGAGGGCAAGTGCGTTTATTGCGGGAAACCGGCCAAATATCAATGGATATTCGCTCAAGCTTACTAGCGCGCCGCGCGAGAAAAGGATTATTAACAAGAAAAAGAAACTTTGTTACAATAGACCAATTATGTTCAACTCCAAAATGTTCAATTCGATCAGAGGAAAATTTTTTCACGATATTGCTATCGACTTAGGCACGGCCAATTGTTTGGTCTATGTTAAAGGCAGAGGCATCATTTTAAGCGAACCGTCGGTGGTCGCCGTGAACAAAAAGACAGGGCAGGTTTTGGCGGTAGGCAAAGAAGCCGAGAAAATGGTCGGGCGCACTCCCGGCCACATCGTCGCCAGCCATCCTTTGGTCGGAGGCGTTATTTCCGATTTCGAAGTGACGGAACAAATGTTGAGATATCTCATCGAACGCAGCCGCAAGAGCGGTAAAGGGATGGTGGCGCCTTTCACCCGCGCCGTGATCGGAGTTCCTTGCGGAGTCACCGAAGTTGAAAAGAAAGCGGTAAAAGACGCGGCCAAAGCAGCCGGAGCCAGAGAGGTCTTTTTGATAGAGGAACCGATGGCCGCCGCCATCGGCGCCCATTTGCCGGTCCAGGATGCTTCAGGCAATTTCGTGGTTGATATCGGCGGAGGCACCGCCGAAGTGGCCGCGATATCCTTGGGAGGGATAGTGGTTTCAAAGAGTTTGAGAGTTGCCGGCAACAGGCTCGATGAAGATATAGTCAACTTCGCGCAGGAGGAATACAAGCTTTTGATCGGTCCCAGGACCGCCGAGCATATAAAGATCAGCATCGGTTCGGTTTACAGCGATCCCGTTGTCTCGAACAATAACGGAAAGGCCGTTGCCAAAGAAATATCCATGCGCGGGAGAAATTTGGTGACCGGACTGCCCGAAGAGGTTGTCATTACCCAGGCTAACGTCCGCAAGGCTTTGGAAAAATCGGTCCGGCAGATAGTCGTGCAGGTCAAAGAGACCATAGAGCTGACCCCGCCGGAGCTTATATCGGACATAATGAAAAAAGGAATTTATTTGTCCGGAGGCGGAGCGTTATTGCGCGGCCTGGATAAATTGATCTCCAAAGAGACCAAGATCCCGACAACGATCATCGAAGATCCGATGACGTCCGTGGTTCGGGGAGCCGGAGTGGTCTTGGAGAATTTAGATGAATTTTATAATGTTTTGGTGGAGATAGAAGAGCTGGAACCGCCAAAGTTTTTTTAGACTATGATATCAGCAGAAGAAATAAAACATATCGCCAAACTGGCCCGATTGGACCTTTCCGAAAAAGAGCTGGAAAAATTTCAAAAAGATTTTTCCGCCATTTTGGAATACGTGGAAAATTTAAAAAAGGTCAACGTTGACGGGGTCGAGCCGATGGCCCATTCGGTCAAGCTGGCCAATGTCTATCGCCAGGATTCTTCAGAGGAGCAGGGAACGAAGCTGGACGATCCAAAAAAACTTTTGGATGCCGCCCCGCAAACGCAAGGCGATTATTTAAAGTCAAAATCTGTTTTTTAATATGGAACCAGAAAAATTTTCTATCGAACAACTTCATCAGGGTTTGGTCAACAAAGATTTTTCCGCCGTGGAATTGGCCGAATTTTTTCTGGCCAAGATCAAAAAAGAGGACCAAAAAATAAACGCCTTTATAACCGTGACCGAAGATCTGGCCTTGAAGCAGGCCAAACTGGCCGATGAACTGATCGCCAAAGGCAACGAAGAGGTTCCGATGCTCGCGGGAATTCCCTGCGCCATCAAAGACAATATCCTTGTTGACGGGATCAAATGCACTTCCGGCACGAAGATCCTGGAGAATTACGTCGCGCCTTACGACGCGACGGTCATCAAAAAATTGAAAGACCAGGGAGCGGTCATTTTGGGCAAGACCAATATGGACGAATTCGCGATGGGGTCTTCCACCGAAAATTCGGCATTTTTTACCACTAAAAACCCAAGAGACACAAGCCGCGTGCCGGGAGGATCTTCCGGAGGATCGGCCGCCGCCACGGCTGCTGATTTTTGCAAATTTGCTTTGGGTTCGGATACCGGCGGTTCGATCAGACAGCCCGCATCTTTTTGCGGAGTGGCCGGATTGAAGCCGACCTATGGAGCTGTTTCCCGCTACGGAGTGATGTCTTACGCTTCCTCTCTCGACCAGGTAGGATGCTTCGGCAAAAATTCCGCCGATTGCGGGTTGGTTTACAACGCCATCAAGGGACAAGACCCTCTTGATTCCACTTCTTTGGACACTCCCACTCAAATTGAGGAGCTTGATCTTAAAAATTTGAGGATCGGCATTCCTAAAGAATATTTTATCGAAGGCATGGACAAGGATGTTGAGAAGGTCATCAGAGAGGCTATCAAAAAATACGAAGATATGGGAGCCAAGATCGTCGAGGTCAGTTTGCCTCATACCGAGTATGCTTTGCCTTGTTATTACATCATCGCCACCGCCGAAGCTAGCGCCAATTTGGCCAGATACGACGGCATAAAATACGGCTCGTCCGAAGTTAACGATCCCGATGCCAAAACCCTTCTCGAGGTTTACGTTAAGAGCCGCGAGAAATATTTCGGCAGCGAAGTGAAGCGCAGAATAATGCTCGGCACCTACGTGTTGTCTTCGGGATATTACGACGCTTATTACAAGAGGGCGCAGAAGGTCAGGACTTTGATAAAAAATGATTTTGACAATGCTCTTTCGCAAGCCGATATCCTTTTGACCCCGGTGTCGCCGACCTTGCCTTTCAAGATCGGAGAAAAGATGGACGATCCGCTTTCGATGTATCTTTCCGATATCTACACCATCTCTATCAATTTGGCCGGCGTGGGCGGGCTATCTTTGCCTGCCGGCTGGGTCAACGGCCTTCCCGTGGGGATGCAACTGATCGCCAAACCTTTCCGCGAAGATAAAATGTTCCAAGCCGCTTCGGCTTTTGAAAAGTCTTTATAAAAAATATGGAAACAGCTTTCAAAGAACTTATCGACCAATTGCAGTCCAGAGAAGTTCAGATGTTCCTTTTCCCCGTGGAGTTGGGCTTCATTATGGTTTCTATCGTTCTTTTCGGAGCTTTTTGCTATTTCGTTTACAAAGAGGGCGGGCTTCTCGCCAAACAGAGAAAAACCATTGCCGACGCTCGGGATTACAACAGGAACGATCACGGCAAAGCCGTCGACGGCAAAGTCCAGAAAGCTTGGAAAAAAATATGCGATCTTTTAAAGAGCGATTCCGAACCGGAATACAAACTCGCCGTGATAGAAGCCGAAACGTTGTTCTCGGATCTTTTGGCTAAAATGGGCTGGGAGAAAGAGAACCTGGCCGATCAATTGGTTTCGATCAGGCCCGGCCACGACAGTCCTTTCGACGAGTCCGAACTTTCGCGCTTGGCGAGCCTGCGCAATGAGATCGTATCGGACAAGAACTACAAATTAGATTTGAAAGAGGCAAAGCACCTTTTCAAAGAATTGGAAGAGGAGATCAAAAGGCTGGATAAATAAAAAGATATCCGGTTTTTCTGCAAACGCCATACGGCGCGGTTAAATTTTAAAAATTAACAGGTAGACCATTGATGTTTGATATAATCAACTTTTCGCAATTTGTTTTTACCTGTCTTTATTTTTTCCTTCCCGCCTATCTTGCCAATATGGTTCCTCCTTTGGCGGCAAGAATTTTCAAAGATCTCAACGCTCCCGTCGACGGCGGATTGAAGCTGAAGAATCACTACTTGTTCGGCAGCCACAAAACTTGGAGGGGAGTGGCAAGCGCGATCATTACGGGAATGGCGGTGATAACGGCTCAAAGCTGGCTGGCCGCCAATTTTGAAACATTCAGAAATGTTTCTCTCATAGATTACGGCAAACATAATATTCTATTGCTGGGATTTTTGATGTCGGCCAGCGTGATGACCGGGGATCTGGCGTCGGCTTTCATCAAGCGCAGGCTGGATATCAAGCCGGGGGGGAAGTTCATACCCTGGGACCAAACCAACTACGTTATAGGCAATTATATTTTCGTCGAGCCCTATCTGCACCTCGGCCTGACAGTTTGGCTGACCTTGTTCATCGCGACCTTTTTCATCCATCTGGCGGCGAACAGGATCGGCTACGAGCTGGGGATACACAAGGCGAAGTGGTGATCAGGCAGCAAAAGTGGGCAAGGTGACACCTTGCCCACTTTTGCTTGATAAATCGTTTCTTCTGGTTTATAATTCAAAAGCCAAGCAGGCAGGCGATCGCTCCGTTTTCCGCAAGGGGAACGGGGAGGAAAGTCCGAACATCCATTCCGATCCTTCGGGGCCGGATTACAGGCAGAGGGTAACCCCCTTCGTCCGCGAGGATAGAGGTGCGAACAGTGACGTGCTTAGCCGCAAGGCTCGGCAGCCTCGGGAATTTCTCGAGGATATTCCCATAGCGATATGGGGGGTGCAACGGCAAAATCCTTGCCCGGATGCAAGAGCAAACTTGAACGCGCAAGCGTTCAAAGAAAAGTAGCTCGCTGGAGCCTGGGAGTAATTCCAGGCCAAGATTGATGATCGCTAGTACCCGCCGCTTTAACGATATCGGGGTAATACCCGCCTTCGCTGAAGCTACGGCGTGGTGATACAGAATTCGGCTTATTACCTGCTTGGCATTTTTGTAAATTAAAAAGACTGCTTCGGGCAGTCTTTTTAAATAGCTGTCTATATCTATGTATATTGCAATTTGATATCCAGAGGAATATTGGCAACTGTTTTAAATTTTTTTTGGACTTGGTCTTTTTGGGAAACCTTAAAGGTATATCTTCCATTTTTCGTGACAGACAGTCCATTCAATTTTATTCTGCTTCTAAGCCTCGGAAAATTTTCTTTGACGTCGAAGATATTTTCAGAACTATTTAATAAGCTGCCGTCAGGATCCAATAATTCGATCTTTATTTCCAGCTTATTATCTTTATCTTGCTCGTCAACTGTCCAAAGGCTGATCAGCTCAAATGCTATCGGGATTATAATCCTGTCCCTCTTTTCTAAGTCGTCTTTTTTTATTGTAATTTCTCCCTGCTCCAGGCAGTTAAAAATGCTTAGTGACTTAGTCTCTTCATCTACGGAAGAGTTTTGGCATAGAATAGACCAGATGTGGTTCATATTATTGGTTTTAATTTTATTTATATTTTGATAAATACGTCCGATCCAGTTTGTTTCTCGATTTTTATTTTGAATGTTCCTGCTTCTTGAATAAAATAATAGGGGACGGGAGTATTGAATATCCTGCCTAATGTTCCAGATGTGAATTCGAGGCTTTTAGACAATCTATTCAACAGATCTATCCCTATATTTACGTCGCCATTTTCTATATTCGATATTATTTTCTGCGTGGTGTAAGCCATTTTAGCCAGTTTTTGCTGGCTTAATTTTTTAGACTCTCTGGCATTATAAATTTCGATCGCCAATTTTAATCTGATATCAGCTTCATCGGAATATATATTTGCCTTCTTCCTTTTCCCAGCCTCCACTATAGGGTCTAAATTATTTTTTTTATTCTTTGTATTCTTCATATAATTTCGGGTTAGATAAAAATTTTTGAAAATATGTTTCTGTTATATCGTAATGCTTTTTTATCTTCTTCCTTACAAAGTTTGTCTCATAATGATCAGGTTTTTCGAAGACGTTTAATAAAACTATTTTATCTTTATAGCAAAAATAAAGAATTCTAATCAAGGCATTCTTAGCGGAATATCTATGCCTAAACTCATAGAAAGAATAGCCCCGCAAAGGTTTCGTTAGCGGCGGCGTTGGTCTCCCGTCTCTTTCTTTTACGACCTTAATTCTTTGCCTTATATCGATGATAAGTTTAGTATCTTTGGAATATTGATTAAGGTATTCTCTGACGGGGCAAGAGCTTGATTTTTCATCGTAATAATATACTACATCCATGTTTTAAGATTTGGTTGTTCTTATTATATCTAATTAGATATAATTGTCAAGAGCTAATCTAAAAGCTTTTTTTTTGGCCTCAAAAAGGCTAAAATGAGCGAGCCTTATGCCTATCAGAAAAATTTTGAATTCCAAGTCTAAAAGCGTGAACCAGGCTGCGATAATTTTGGCCGTTGCTGTATTTTTCAGCCAACTTTTGGGCATTTTGCGCGACAGGATCCTGGTTAAAACCTTCGGCGCCGGTCTGGACCTTAGCATCTATTATGCCGCTTTCAGCGTGCCGGATTTTGTTTATAATATCATTTTTGCCGGGAGCATCGTCGTTGCTTTCTTGCCTGTTTTTTCCGACCATTACACGAAAAACAAGGAGGAAGCATGGGAGATGGCCAATTATGTTTTGAACGCTTTTTTGGTTTTCACTTTGGCGATATCCGGGGTTCTTTTTCTTTTCGCCCCGCAGTTCATCCATCTGATCGCTCCCGGTTTTGATCCGGCGGCGCAATCCAAAACGGTTGCCCTGACCAGGCTGATGCTTTTGAGCCCGATAATTTTCGGGCTGTCTTCTTTCCTCTCTTCGATTTTGCAGTATTTCAACAGATTTTTGGCTTACTCTCTGGCTCCATTGCTCTATAACTTGGGCATAATTTTGGGAGTGATATTCTTGGCGCCTAAATTCGGCATCTTCGGAGCGGGTTTGGGAGTTGTCATCGGCGCGGCCGCTCATTTGCTTATTCAGGTTCCCGCCGCTTCAAAATGCGGTTTCAAATACCGCCCTCTTTTCGACCTCAAGCATCCGGCGGTTTTTAAAATACTTAATTTGACATTCTTCCGCTCTGTGGCCGCCTCTCTGAACCAGATAAATTTTATGGCGATCACGGCTGTCGCTTCCGGCATCAGCGCGGGAGCGGTGGCGATATTCAAGCTCTCCTACAACCTTTCTTTTTTCCCGATAGGCATCTTCGGGGTCTCTTTGGCAATGGCCGCCTTTCCTTCGCTTTCCCAAAATTGGACAGACGGAAAGAAAGAAGAATTTTATAAAAATTTTTCCACGGCTTTCCGCCAGGTTCTTTATATCTCTTTGCCGATCGGAATATTATTTTATCTTCTGAAAGATCCGATAGTGGGATTCCTTTTGCAGTCCGGCAAGTTCGGCATGAGGGATGCCGCTCTGACCTCGGCTTGCTTGGGAATTTATTCTCTGGCGATCTTGCCCCAGTGCCTGATGCCGTTGATCTTGAGGGGATTTTTCAGCGTCAAAGACACCAAAACGCCGGTGATCCTGTCGGCTTTATTCATGGCCGTCAACATCGCCTTGGCCGCCGGCTTCGTCGCTTTGGCCGGAAAAGCCAACGCGTTTTCTTCGTTCCTTGGAAGCATCTTCGGTTTTGAACCGTCGCCCAGTTTGCAGATGCTGTCATTGTGCCTAGCGTTTTTAATAGCCTTGATATTCCAGTTCTTCCTTTTTATGTTTTCCCTTTATCGAAAGATCGGCGATTTCGGCATTAAGGAAATAGGGGGGTCTTTTGCAAAAATGCTGCCGGCGGCCTTTGTGCTTTTCGTTTTTGGCTATTATTCGTTGCCGAAATTAGCCGTCTTTTTCGGGTCCGGATTTTTGGGGAGCTTTTGGCAGGACGCAGTTGTTGGAGGGTTTGGTTTTCTGCTATACTTTTGTATAACGATATTCTTCAATTCGCCGGAAGCCAAGACCTTTATTTCAAGCATTTTAAGCCGTTTCAAGCTCTATGGAAGAAAAACAAATTAGGAATTTCAATATTATCGCCCATATCGACCACGGTAAATCCACTTTAGGGGACAGGCTTTTGGAAATGACCGGAACCGTAAGCGGCAATAAACTTACGCCCCAGTTTTTGGATTCGATGGACCTGGAAAAAGAAAAGGGGATCACGATCAAAATGAAGCCGGTTTCGATGAAATACAAGCTTTCCGATTCGGATGTAGAGTATAACCTGAACTTGATCGATACTCCCGGACATGTTGATTTCTCTTACGAAGTTTCCAGATGTATGGCTGCCGTCGAAGGAGCTATTTTGCTGGTTGACGTGACCAAAGGAATACAGGCTCAGACCTTGTCCAATTTGGAGATGGCCAGAAGCGAAGGGCTGACCATCATTCCCGTTCTTAATAAGGTGGATCTGCCGCAGGCGCAGACAGAAGAGAATCGAAAAGAGCTGGCTACTTTGCTTGATGTCCCTGAAGAGGAGGTCATCCTGATATCGGCCAAGACCGGTCTCAACGTGGAAAAACTTTTAAGGATAGTGATCGCCAAAGTGCCCCCGCCGAAATTGGCCCCGGAAAAACCTTTCCGCGCCTTGATCTTCGATTCTAAGTTCGATCCGTTCTTGGGAGTTTTGGCTTATATCCGCGTCGTCGATGGCAGTATCAGAAAGGGAGAAAAATTCTCGCTTTTCGCGACCAATGCCAGAGGAGAGGTGAAAGAGCTGGGGTTCTTTAAGCCTAATCTGGTACCGGCGCAGGAGTTGAAATCCGGCGAGATCGGTTATATCGCCACCGGCATCAAAGAGCTGGAATCGGTCCACATCGGAGATACTATCGCCAAAGCTTACGGCCCGGATGAGGAAGTCGTTAAAGTGGAACCTTTGCCCGGCTACCAAGAAGCCAAACCCAAAGTTTTTGTTTTTATCTGTCCGGAAAACCAGGCTGACTTTGAACTTTTGCGCATTGCTTTTTCCAAACTTAAACTCAGTGATTCGGCTCTTTTTTTCCAGCCGCAAACTTATCAGGTTTTGGGCCGGGGATTTTTGTGCGGATTTTTGGGGACATTGCACGGAGAGATAACCATTGAAAGGCTGAAAAGGGAATTCGATCTGAACCTGGTGATAGGAGCCCCGCAAGTTTCCTATAAAATAGTCAGCTCTACCGGAGAGGAATCGATGATCTTCAGTCCGACCGAATTTCCGGAAAACCCCAGAACGGTCATGGAGCCTTGGGCGGAAATAAAAATAATCACGCCTAATCAGTATCTCGGGAATATCTATGAGTTGTTAAGAACTTTTGAAGGAATACATATCGATTCAACGCCTTTTATCGGAGAAAAATACGTTTTGACCTATAACCTGCCAATGAGAAATTTGATCGGCAGTTTTTACGAACGCTTGTTGAACAACAGCCAGGGTTTCGCTTCTTTGTCCTACAAAGAGATCGGCTACCAGCCGGGAGAATTGGTAAAAATGGAAATATTGATCTCGGGTAAAAAGGAAGAAGCGCTGTCGCGCATCGTGCCAAAAGAAAAAGCCCATTACGAAGGGAAGAGAATGGTGGAGATGCTGGAAGAGGTTTTGCCGGCGCAGATGTTTGCCGTTTCCATTCAGGCGCAGGTCGGGGGAAGGATTGTCGCCCGCGGCGACAAGGGAGCCAAGAGGAGAGATGTGATCGCACCGCTTTACGGCGGAGACTATACCCGCAAGAAGAAACTTTTGGAACAGCAAAAGAAAGGCAAAGAGAAACTTAAATCAAGAGGCCAGCTAAGGATTCCGCCGGAAGTATTTGTGAAGATATTCACTTCTTCATAGGGAGAATTTCGAAAGTTGCGAAGGGATGGACTTTGTGGCAGAATAAGGCAGGAGAATTTATCGAGGCAAGAGGTTCGTTCTATTCGGAGGAATTGCTCGCCAAGTTCCGATATTTTAAAAGGGGTGGCAGATCGCGCCGGATATAACAAAAAAAGCCCCTTGCAACAGAGGATAACCTTTTTGAAATAATAAATATTATTTGATCAACGCTTGAGGAATAAGGGCTAAGATCGTTGAGATGGCGATCAGAACGATAACGATCGTCCAAACTATCCTCACCGTTTTTCTTGTTTGTTTGTTATCGCTTAACATATCGCCTGTATGATAGCAAAAAAGAAAAAAAATAGAAAGAGGTTTTGGACCTTTCGCAAAAAGATCGTTCTCCTGGCTATTTTTTTTGTACCTTTGACGATCTATTTCATAGATACCAACCTGAAGCTGAATACCGAACGCCAAAAGCTTTTAAAAAACCTGGCAGATGTAAAGCAGACGTCGAACAGCTATTCCGAAAAGGAAAAGCGGCTTAACTCTTTATTGACCGAGGCGTCCAGCCCGGCTTCTTTGGAAAAAGTGGCCCGTGAAGAACTTAATTTGCAAAAGCCGGGGGAGCAAATATTGATGATCAAAAGGGACGAATCGACCCAGGGCCAAGACCAAGGAACACAAGAACAAAACAAAGGATTGTTCGGCAACATCATAAATTGGATAAAGAACCAATTCAGCGCAAAATCAGGAAATTAAAAATAAAGCAAAAGAGATATCGGCGAGGCGGGCATCGCCCCGCCGTAGCTCGCCTTAGCTCCGAGCTAAGGTGAGCGTAGGGTCGCCTTCGCGCGAAGCGCTTCGGCGGACCAACGCGGGTGTCGTATAACGGCTATTATGTAACCTTCCCAAGGTTGAGACGAGGGTCCGACTCCCTTCACCCGCTCATAGAGAGAAATCCGCTCTTTTGGAACGACAGCGACCACGGTTTTTGCAATGAAATAATGGGTTTTTGGCCGGTAATAAGGTAGTCCGAGCCGATCTTTTTCAGGAAGTCCCGTTTTCCCTCCAAATTTTCACTTTCTGCGATGGAATTGGCTTGAAATGCCTCTAAAATCCAGTCTTTGAAGAGTCCGAGCCGAACATTTCCCCTCCGCCCAAAATTTTCCAGCTCCTCGTTAATTTCAACCTTGCGGTTGAGCAGTTTTTGCTTTTTGGCGGCGTATTCTTCGCGGCCAATCGTTTGATCTATGTAAGCGTCCAAAAGCCGGTTTAGTTTTGCGCTAACAGCTTTTAATTCCGTTTTTAAATTTTGGGCGGAATCGTTGGCGGTGGTGGAAAATTCCTTGTGATCTTTTTCCCATCGTTTGATAAAGTTATTTTTCCATTCCGCGCTTAAAGCAACTTTTTGAAAAAGTTTATTCAACTGATCCGATAGATTTTTTTCGCCGATATATTTCTGGCGGCAAACGCGGTCTTTCTTGGTACATCGGTAATATGTGTATGATTTGCCGGAAGGTTTGACCCGTGTTTCGGCGGTAATCTGGCGGCCGCACTCGCCGCATTTGAATACACCGCGGAAAGCGTAATGTTTCAAACTATTTGCTTGCGGTTTGCCGCGTTCCTGCATTACGCGCTGGCATTTTTCAAAAAGTTGTTTGGAAATGATTGGCTCGTGATTGCCTTGGTATATTTCGCCTTTGAAATGAAACAGGCCGTAGTAAAACGGATTTTTCAGCATTGTTTGGATTTTGGAAACGGCGATGGCTTTTCCTTTTCTTTGTCCGGCAAAGCCAATGGAAAAAGAAAGTTTTTGCAAATCTTCCAAAGTATATTTTCCCGTGGCATAAGCTTCAAAGACTTTCTTGACCGCTTCGGCGCGCTGTGTGTCTTTGACGATGGTATGATGGCGCAACTCGTTTAGATAGCCGATAGGGGCGTAGGCCGGATAATCGCCGTTTCGTAATTTTTGGCGCAATCCGCGTTTGATATTCTCGCTCAAATTATCAATGTAATATTTTGACTGGCCGAAAGCGATATTTAACATAAACTTTCTTTGCGGGGTTGCGTCAAACCAAAAGGTGAGGAATTTTAAGCCGCCGATCTTGCCAGTGTCCACGAGATAAATGATTTTACCGCCATCAACCGAATTGCGCGCCAGCCTGTCCGGGTGCCAGCTTAAAATGCCAAAAGACCCACCAGCTTCTATTTTGGCGATCATCTGGTTAAATATAGGACGACCCGGAACCTTGGCGGTTTTCGATTCAATAAATTCATCGGCGATTTCCAGTCCTTCTTTCAAAGCAAATTCTTTCAGTTCCGTTATCTGGGCTTCAATGCTCAAAACTTGGCGTTCTTCTTCGTCCGTGGATTTTCGAGCGTATAAAAAATATTTCATATTCCTTTTAAGGATAAAAATAATTTGGATTTGTGAAAATTTGGAGGAAAAAAATCGGCTTTCGTTTTCGATAAAACGCTTTCGGACTTCCGCATTGTCGGCCAAAAACCGTTTATTTCGCTTCAAAAACCGTGGGCATTATCGGCCAAAAAATTGGCGTTTTCTTCGATGAGCTGTTTGTATGAAAAAGTTCGGACTTTCTTCCTTGAAGAGAACGGTTAAAAACGGTTAAACTGCCCCGATTTCTGTCTGGTATTTTTGTTGTATCTTTTTTGGGCAAAAGGCGCAACATTCTACCCCCGACTAAACTCACTTCGCCCTGTTTTGGAGTACCAAACCAGAGCTTCGCTCGCAGACCGGCAGCCGGCTTGGGAATCGGGCTTGGCACAACGCATTTTAGCCGAAAAGATGGGGGGAAGGGGAGAATTTAAAATATAAATAAAACGAAGCCTGTGGTTTCGTTTGGAATTTGAAAAATAGTGTTGAAAAAGGTAGATTATAGAGAGTAGTTAACCTTTCAATTATGCCAAGTTTCAACGATTTAAATTTAAACGATTGGAGAAATCTGGGCGTTTGGACAGATAGTCTTTGGATCATTCCCGAAAGAGATAAATCGGGAAAGCATAGTGGTTTTTATCACGGCAATTTTGTACCGCAAATACCTCGACAATTAATTTCAAGATATACCCGAAACGGCGATGTTGTGCTTGATCCTTTTGTTGGCAGCGGGACAACGGCATTCGAGGCAGAATCGTTAAACAGAAATTTTGTCGGGGTGGACATACAGCCGGAACTTATAAATTATATTAAGGGAAAAATTGATAGTAAAAATAATTTTTTTGAGTTGGTTGCCGGAGATAGCGCAAATAAAATGACATTTGACAATATTGTTAGTTCGCTGAAAAAATATCAAAGAGAAAGCGTTCAATTTGCGATTTTACATCCGCCCTATGCGGATATTATAAAATTTAGCGATCATTCGGAAGACTTATCTAATTGCCAATCGCTTAAGGAATTTTTAGAAAAGTTTTCGCAAGTTTCCAAAAATGTAATCAGCATATTGGATAGAAACAGATATTTAGCCGTTGTAATCGGCGATAAATATACAAAAGGTCAATGGATTCCATTAGGATTTTATTGTATGAATGAGCTTCAAAAATTGGGTTTAACATTAAAAAGCATTATAATCAAAAACATGGAAGGCAATCGCGCCAAGCAGAACAAAGAGGCAATTTGGAAATACAGGGCATTATCAAGCGATTATTACATCTTTAAGCACGAATACATTTTAATATTCAAAAATGAAAAACAATCCATTTAAGGAAGGGTCAACACAATATAAAGATTTTGAAATTTTAAGTGATTTAAAATGGCATTGTACAAAATGCGAATTAAAATCTGGCCAAGCGAAAACTTGGCAAGTTTGGCGACAAATGGGGATACAATTGGACAAAGATGATAAGGACAATTTTTATAAAACGATATTGTGCAAAAAATGTGGTAATAAAACAGTCCATAGAAAATTAAAATCATTGGTTGTGTCGGAAGAAACAAAAACGCGATCCGGTTTGCCGCAAAAATTGATTAGTAAAATCAAAGAAGTGCTGAATTTTGAGGAGGCGTTATTTTTAAGAAAGATGATGCCGAAAGAGTTGGAAGTCGATCACAAGTTTCCGCAGGTAAGATGGAACAAAAACGAACCTGAAAATGGATTGGAGATGAAAGCTGAAGAAATTAAAGGAAAATTTATTCTTTTGACAAGGAGTAATAATCTTTTAAAATCAAGGTATTGCGAAAGATGTTACAAAACTGGTAAAAGAGGTTGTTTTCCCGGAGTTTATTTTTGGTATGTGGGCGATGAAGAATGGGACGAGAAAATTGACAAGCACGAAGAAGCCGGGTGTAAGGGATGTTTTTGGCATAACCCATATAAATGGCGAGAGGAACTCAACAAGATAGTTAAGAAATAAATTATACAAAGTTAATTAAATACTTGTATTTATACTTTGAATTATGTTATGCTGATTATAGACAAATATAAAATCAAAGAGATAATGGCAAAAAGAAAAATAGACAATTTTTCTGAGCTGGCAAAGATGCTCGGTATTTCCAAAAACCAATTATCGAACATTTTGTCAAATAGATTCAAACCTGTAAAAAGCAATGTTGAAGAACTCGCTAAGTTTTTGGGCGTAAACCCCTTGGAAATAATGAAGGATGAAAAAGAAAAATAATCTTTCTATAGAATTTCGATCTAAAAAAATGAAGCAGACTAATACACCACAAAAACAAGCCATAAATTCGCAGATTGAAGATATTATAGACAATAAGTATTCTTCAATAAAAAAAGACCTTCAAAGGGGAGTAGCTTTTGTTGACTTGGCAAGTTCTATAATTAGTAATGCCGATATTCAGGACGAGGATATTACAGACGGTGATGATGATAATGGCGTGGATTCGGTTTATATAGTGTCAAACGAACAAGGAATTTTTATAAATATTTTTAACTGTAAATCATCGTTAAAGGATGATTTTTCAGAAAAAGATTTAAAGGAATTTTTTAACGGTTTGGACTATCTGTTCGCTAAACCTAAAAAAGATTATTTTCAACTTGAAAATAAAAAAATTGTTAATAAAATTTCCGAAATTAGAGAGGACAAAGACAACGTCTTAGAAGTGAAATGTTTCTACTGCGTTTTTAATGGAAAAAATAGAGAAGAGGTAAAAATATTGAGAACTGTAAAGCAAATTTATAGTTACTTCGATAAATATTTTAAAACGGTTTATCCAAAAGCGAAGTTTTCTTTAGAGCTAATTTCTGCTAACGACCTGTTTTCCATTGATGTCGCGAGAAAAGAAACATTAAGGGGTAAAATAATAAAATTAAAATATGTTGGTGATCGTTTAATTAGCAATGAAATAGAAATTATCAACGCTAATGGTCGCCTTGCGACAGTTAAGGGAAGCGAAATTGCAAAATTAATTGAAACATATGGTAACTGCCTTTTTGAAAAAAATGTTCGTGGCTGGATGAGTTTTAGAAAATATAATAAAGATATTCTTAATTCTTGCACCTCGAATAAAGAAGCAGATTTATTTTGGTTTTTAAATAATGGGATTACCATTATTTGCGAAAATTGTTTGCCGGATCCAGAAAAACATATATTAAAATTAACAAATCCTCAAATTATAAATGGGCAGCAAACAGCTATAGTGTTGGACAAGGCATTGAGGGACGGAAAGTTAAGGAAGGAAGTCAAAATTTTGTTAAAAATTTATGAAACAGAAGACAATGACTTGCTTTTAAAGGTGGCGAAGTCAACCAATAGCCAACTAGCAGTTAAATCAAGAGATCTTGTCTCTAATAATCCAGAGCAAAAAGCATTGCAAAATGAATTTAAACGAAAGAAATATTTTTATCTTAAACAAAGGGGTGAAATAAGACCAAAGAAGGCAAGCGTCAAGGGTATTTTTGATAATTTTTTTGTAGCTCAAGCTGTATTGTCGACAGCATTAGTTAGTCCGAGCATAGCCCATAAAAGACAAGAGAATATTTTATTCGGGGAACCTCTTTATCAAAAAATTTTTATAAGAAATTTTAACGAAATATTAGTTGCTACATTAATTAGCGATTTTTGTCTTAAAAAACGGCCTATAGTTGAGAGAATGGATGATAAGCAAGAAATTGAATATTTTGCATATTTTCACATAGCAAGAATAATGTGGGAAATATTATTTATATCGCAAAAAAAATCGTTTGAGGATGTTATAGGAATTATAGAAAGAAGCGATGTAAAAGATTTGGATAGGGCTTATGCTGCTTCTTCAAAGTTATTGGTTAATTTATTGGCTGATTACAAAAAACGGGAAGAAATAAATAGCGTTGGCCATTTTTTTGCAAGGCAAGAAATTGACAATGAAATAACAAAAATATTAAAGAAAAAATGAATTATATCGGCAGTAAATTATCATTATTAAAATTTTTAGACGAATCGATAGAAAAAGTCGCTGGTAAAAACTGCCGTGTTTTTTGTGATTTATTTGCCGGTACTGGAATTGTTGGAACTCACTTTAAGAAAAAGGGTTATCAAGTGATCGCTAACGATATTCAATACTATAGTTTTGTTTTGAATAAACAGTATATCGAAAACCATCGTCCGCTAAAATTTAAAAAATTGGAAGAAATTTTACCGCAACTCAAAGAGGTGTTAATCGAAAATAGAAAAACGGCGATATGCGAATATCTTTCTAGTTTAAAAGGTGTCAAAGGTTTTATATATAAAAATTACTGCGTAGGAGGAACAAAAGGCAAAGAATATGAAAGACAATATTTCTCCGATGAGAATGGAAAAAAATGCGACGCGATAAGAATGAAAATTGAAGAATGGGAAAATAATAAGTCAATCAATAACAACGAGTATTATTTTTTACTTGCAACGCTTATAGAAACAATCGATAAATATGCCAATACCGCTTCAGTTTATGGAGCCTATTTGAAAAAGCTAAAGAAAACTGCGCAAAAGAATATTGTTTTAAAACCGGCGGAATTAATAATCAACGATAGGGAACATAAAGTCTTTAACGAAGATATTGGCCAACTTATCCAAAAAATAGAGGGGGATATTTTGTATCTTGATCCGCCCTATAACCAGCGACAATACGCGACAAACTACCACTTGCTCGAAACCGTTGCTAAATATGATAATCCCAAAATTCATGGCAAAACCGGGTTAAGAAATTACGAAAGCCAAAAGTCTGTTTATTGCTCTCGCACAAAAGTTAAGACCGCTTTTAAGAATCTTATAGCTAACGCAAAAGTTAAATACATTTTTCTAAGTTACAATAACGAAGGTCTAATGACGGCCAGCGATATAAAGGAAATAATGAGTATGCGCGGTAAATACGGATATTTTACAAAAGCGCATAGTAGATTTAAAGCGGATAAAAATGAGAATAGAGATTATAGCGCAGATAAAACAATGGAATATCTGCATTATGTGGTTTGTGATTAAATTCGTAAAAAGCAGTTTTTGAGGTGATTTTTGTCAGAAAATAGTCAGTTTCTACCTTTTAGAAGTTGGCATTTATAGAATGCCAAGTGAATGCCAACTCAATGACAACTTTTTAGCCCAGATTTTGCCTGTTTTTGATGATATTCTGGCTACCAAAACTCTGCATTCCTTAGAATGCAGAGTCAATGCAGACTTTTGACTGTAAATTTACCCCCGTTTTTGGGCTAAATCCGTCCGTTTGGATCGGCAGCCGCTAACCTTGGAAAAGGGCAAGGGCTTGGCCTTACCACTGGCAAGGCGTTGTTTTGCCAAGGTGCTACCTCTAACCTTGCCTTACCGCCAAAACAACGCCGTAGAATGAGGCTAAAACCTTGACCTGTCAGCTTGGGAATCGGGCTTCTAAAAACTCTGCATTATTCCATATACTCTGCCACCTAAAAGTCTGCATTCTAGAATGCAGAC
>JBAZHV010000001.1:0-57281 GCA_041652155.1 Minisyncoccota bacterium | reverse complement strand
AAAAAAGACAGTTTGGTAATAGGAAAGATCAGCGTTGACGCGCCCTTGGTTCAAAGTCCCAGCGGCAGCGATAAAGATATAAATAGTTCTTTGGAAAAGGGAGTGCTGATCTTTCCCAGTTCCGTTTTGCCTTCCGAAAAAGGAGTGACCATTATTTTGGGACATACGGCTCCCTCTGGCTGGCTCAAAGTTAATTTTTACGGGTTATTCAATCATATCGATAAATTGCAGAAAGGGGATGAGATTCTGGTCTATTTCGACAACCATGAATATAAATACACTGTGACCAGGCAGTTTTTGGTCGATCCGGGAGCCAAGCTCGAACCTTCTTCCGAGGCGTTGACAAATTCCGAGAACGTCTTATTCTTAAGCACATGCTGGCCGCCGGAAACAGGAGTGAAAAGGATCATTATAGAAGCAAGCCGGTAATAATTTTACAATCTTTGCGGCATACCTATATATGGACGGAGACGAAGACCATTGGCAGCCCTCTTGGCTTAGGATCCCCGTTCACCTTGACAAATGTTGGAAATGTGTTATTATATAAATATACAATAAAGGCGCAGGAACAGGGGAAAAGGGAATCGTTCAAAGAGATTCGATAACAGCCTTTCAGTCATTGGGCAGACAGCGGCGGAAAGATTGTTATCGAGAATGTCAATTTTCGATGGCATGTTCCTTTTACAACAACGTTTTCAAAAAAACGTCGAAAAATGGAACCATTTTAAAAACAACGGCATTAAAAATTTGTCCGTTGCAAATAAATGGAAAAGAATGAAAATGAAAAGAAGAAGAGCTTTAGTGGCCGCCTAGTTGTTGCGATAGTTATTATCTTATTGGTAGGTGCTGTTGTCTATTTTTGGCTTAATAGCAAAAATCAGGTTTCGACAACTCCTGTCGCAACCAACGCCCCTCTACAAGTAGTTGTGGTTGGAGGTAAGATCACGGTGGACAACACTGATGCCAACCCTATACCGGTTAAAGGGAAGGTTACCATCGATAACACTGCTGACAATCCAGTCAACGTCAGCTGTTGCGGAAACGGTAACTGCGAGGATAAAAAGCCTTGCAGCGCCAAGAAAGAGGCATACGTTCCTGCCCAAAAACAGGCATATATTCCTGTCCCGACTCTTACCTGCATAAGTGCTTGCACATTCGGTGCAAAGCAATGCGTAGGTAGCCAGGTTCAAACCTGCGGTTTAGAGGGAGCTTGCTATAAGTGGCAAGCCACTCAAAACTGCGCGAGCAATGAGTATTGCTCAAGCGGTTCCTGTATTCGCCAGCAACAGCGGACTGAGAATCGCTGCTACAATGGCGATGTTTACGAATACGTAAACGGAGCCATGGGGAGGCTGGTCCAAGATTGTGGCAATAGCACCTATGAGGAAACTTATAGGTGTGATGGCAGCGACACCCTTCAACGCAAATACGTTGAAAGGGGGTGTGAGAACTCATCTTGTTACTCCAGGACAACCTGGAGATATCAAGATTCCTGCAGCTACGGTTGTAACGGCAACAGATGTTCGTCTCAGCAGTCGTCTCAGTCCACTGTTGCGGCAACGCCGACCACTGTGAATGTGACTGTGAACGTGTCGCAGTCACAAACCCAGTCTCAGCAACCTGTTGCTACTACGCAACAGCCAATCGCGCAAGAATCGCATACAGGGACTTCGTTCTCGGCCCCGGTGGACCAGAACCTCGCCTCTAATTGTGCGACGACAGGAACGTGCGGTGCATTCACTGTTCCGGTGGGTACTTGTACCGGTGCGAATTGCGGTACGTTCACTCCGCCGACAGGTTGCACCGGAGGTAATTGCGGGACGTTCGTTCCTCCAGTTGGAGGATCGATCGTCGCGCCGCCGATCTAAAGCTCAAAAGTAAAAAAGGCGACGGGTGTCGCCTTTTTTTATTATATTTTTAGCGGTCTAGTTTTTGAGGAGCGGGAACATTCGCATTTGCAACTCCTTGACAAAATATTGGAAAAGACGTACAATATAGAATATTAAATAATAAGCAATAGATCAGCGAGATGGTCGTTAAATTTAAAGATCATAATTAACTATCGGGCTCCGGATTTTTTGGGGCTCGACGAAAAACAAATATGAACAGCAAGACAAAACAAACCATAAAAAAGATATTCGCAGCGTTTTTCGGATTTGCTTTATTGAGCCAAGCTTTTTTTGCCGACGTAGCTTTGGCCGGAGTTTATCCGATCTTCAGCACGGATCTTAAGGTCGTAGATAAGACCCGCGGAGACACGACTTGGCAGGACAGCATTTCTTCCGTTAATCCCGGAGATACCGTCAAGCTTTCCGTTTATTACTGCAACACCGTAAGCGGAACAACAGCCCAGAATGCCCAGGTCAGACTTGATCTTGAAAGCAATCAGAATTCCCAGCTGCGTTTTAAGTCCCAAGCCAGAGCCGATAATGCAGACACCGTTTCCGACACGTCTTATGTTTCCTTGAGCTCAAGCCAGTTGCTTACTTTCGCTTTCGACAGCCAAGCTACCTGGTATCCGGCGCAAGGAGGAACCGGGACTCAATTGAACGTAAGTTTTCCTTATACCCATAGCGCGTTGGTCAATATCACCAATTCGACTATGAGCCAGTGCGGTTTCGTGGTTTTTCAGGGAACCGTTTCCCAAATTTCGGGAGGAGGAAGCCAAACCCCGGTTCTCACAACTCAAATGAAAGCGGCCAATTTGACCCGCGGAGACACGACTTGGTCCGAATCAGTCAGCGCCAATGCCGGAGACACTGTTAAATTCGACGTTTCTTACGAGAACACAGCTTTGAACTCGACCGCGACCAACGGCAGATTGAGGATCACTTTTCCCACCGCCGCCCAAAATTATATCGTGCCGACCGTTTATTTCCTGTCCGATAACGCCACAACCGTAAATGATCCGGCAACCGTTACCGTCAGCAACGCGTCATCTTATTTGACTTTTGCCGATACGGCTCTTTGGTACGCGAATTCCAGTGCCGCGGCGCAGACGGTTACGATCCAGAAAAGCTATGGAGTTGTGGAAATAAATTTGGGCAATGTTCAAAATTGCCAAGGCCATGTGGTTTTCCAGGCCAGCTTGTCCGGAACCGTCACAACATCTCCTAATTTGTCCATATCCAAGACCGTTAGAAATATTACCGCCGGCCAGACCTCTTGGACTGATTCAACGAGCGCCAACGCCGGAGACAGATTAGGCTTCAGAATAGATATCGGATCGATCGGCACCGGCGCCGCCCAAAATGTTATAGCTAGAGACATTTTGCCCACAGACCTTACATATGTCGGCAACGTGCATATCGACAACTCTTATTCTTCCAGCAATATCGTAAGCGGAATAAATTTGGGGTCGATGTACGGCGGCCAGACCAGAAGCATTGTTTTTGAAGCCCAGATTCCCGCCAATTACGGAACAACGACTTATTTCGTCAATCGCGCTATCGCTTACGCCGACAACGTTTATCAAAAGGAAGATTCCGCCACTGTTAATGTGCAGGGGGCAGCAACCGCTCAATTGTTTGCTATCGATAAGCTGGTTCGCAATTTGACCAGGAACGAAAGCATTTGGCAAAATTCGGTGGAGGCTTATCCCGGAGAGAGAGTGGAATACTATATCAGAGTTAACAACACAGGCAGCACTGTTTTGAACAATGTGGTAGTAAAGGACACTATTCCTTCAAGCATCATCCTTTTGGGAAATATCAAGGTAGACAATTATGCCATCAGCGGCGACATAGTTAACGGTATAAATATAGGGACTCTTACGACAAATCAGACGAAGATAGTCACCTTTGAAGCTCAAGTCGCCTCGGAATCCAACTTCTTATTCGGATTGACCAGCCTGGTCAATATCGCTACCGCTACCGCCAATAACAATTCCAAGATCGATTCCGCGACAGTGGTCGTTAACAGAAAAGCGGTTGCCGGCGCGGCCACCGAAGTCGAAACAGGCTTGAAAGATGATCTTATGGATTATTTGTTGATCCCGGTTCTATTGGCAATGTTGGGCGTGTTCATATTCAGAAATCAGCTTTTCAAACTGGACAAATTGTTGGTTTTGAGAGGCGCGGAGAACAGGACTTATCGCAGCCAAAAGCTTTTAGACCAAAAGATCAACGAGATCCGCGACAGAGAAAATCTCAAGTAGAGATATTTAAAAAACAAAAATCCGGCGTTTGCCGGATTTTTGTTTGGCTTTTCTAAAATTTTGACCCGAAAAATAAGGGTCTTTCTCTGTATTTTTTCGATTAGCAGTGTCGGCACTTGACTGCTAATCCATAATTTATATAATAGAGACAGGACAAGTAAAAATAACACAGAATTAGATCTGTAAGATATAAACTATATAAATTAACAAGCCGGCCTAAGCCGTATGTTCGTTGGACCGACAGAAGATAGTCTGTTCCAAAAACGAATGATCGAGCTTTCCTGGCTTTATAAATTTTATGAAAATCATGGGAATCGATCTTGGAACTTCCATTACAAAAATGGCCAGCATATTGGACGGAGAGCCTAAAGCTTTTGATAACCGCGAAGGATCCAAACTAACGCCGTCATATGTCGCGATGACCAAGAGCGGCGAAAGGCTGGTTGGCATCTTGGCCCAAAGACAGGCCATCGCCAATCCTCAAAACACGATCTTTGCCGTTAAAAGATTCATCGGCCGCAAATTTTCCGATCCGGAGGTTCAGAAAGAAATGAAGAGGATGCCTTACGAGGCCAGAGAAAGATCCGACGGAAGCGTCGAGGTCAAAATGGGCGATAAATATTACACGCCCATAGAGATATCTTCGATGATCTTGCAAAAAATAAAAATGGATGCCGAGGAAAAGCTTGGAGAGAAAATAACGGACGCGGTCATCACTTGCCCGGCGAATTTTGACGACTCCCAAAGAAAAGCAACCCAGACCGCCGGAGAGATCGCGGGGTTCAATGTTTTAAGGATCATTAACGAACCTACCGCCGCCGCTTTGGCTTACGGTTTCGGCCGCAAGAACGCGGAAAAAGTTTTGGTCTATGATTTTGGAGGAGGAACTTTTGACGTCACCGTTCTTGACGTTTCTCCCGACACGGTGGAGGTTTTATCCACCGGCGGAGAGGCGCATTTGGGAGGAGAAGATTTCGACCAGAGAATAATGAATATGATCATCGAAGATTTTAAGAAAGAACAAGGGGTTGATCTGACTAAAGATAATTTGGCTTTGCAGAGGCTAAAAGAGGCGGCCGAGAAAGCCAAGATAGAGCTTTCAACCGCCGGAGAGACAGTGATCAACTTACCGTTCATCTCCGCCGACGCGAATGGTCCAAAACATCTTGATATCAAGATCACCAGAGCTCAATTTGACAATATGAACCGCGATTTGGTCGAAAGATCGATCGAGAGGGTCGAGAAAACCTTGGCCGAGGCGAAAGTTTCCAAAGATCAGATAGACGATATCGTGTTGGTGGGAGGGACAACTTTGATACCGCAGGTCAGGGACAGGGTCAAAGAATATTTCGGCAAAGACCCGAACAGATCCATCAATCCCGAAGAAGTTGTGGCGATGGGAGCGGCCATCGAAGCGGAGATATTAAAAGCCCGTTCGGAAGGCCGCGCTCCGGAGGGAGACATAAAGAGCGTCCTTTTGCTGGATGTTTTGCCTCTGTCTATCGGCATCGAAACAATGGGAGGGATCGATACTATCGTGATATCCAAAAATACCACTATTCCGACCGCCAAGTCGCAAGTGTTCTCGACCGCGGCCGACAGCCAAACATCCGTGGAAATAAACGTTCTGCAGGGTGAAAGGCCGATGGCTTCCGATAATCGTTCTTTGGGTAAGTTCATCCTTGACGGCATTCTTCCGGCTCCGCGCGGTTTACCGCAGATAGAAGTTACTTTTGATATAGACGCTAACGGCACGTTAACGACAACCGCCAAGGATAAAGCCACCGGCAGAGTTCAATCCATCAAGGTTCAAGGATCGATCGGACTGGACAAGCAGGAAGTCGAAAAAATGAAGCGCGAGGCTGAAACATATGCGGCGCAGGACCAGAAGAAAAGGGAATTGATCGAAGCCAAAAATTTGGCCGAAAATATGCTTTATACCGCCGAAAAGACTTTAAGAGACCTGGGAGACAAAGCTCCGGCTGATATAAAGCAGGAAGTTAACCAGAAGATAGACGAATTGAAAAAAGTTAAAGACGGTGATAACATTGATTTGTTGAAATCAAAAACCCAGGATTTATCCCAGTCTCTGCAAAAGATCGGCGCCCAAGCTTATCAACAGCAGCAACCGGGCTCTCAACCCGGACAGCAGCAGCCGGAACAGCAAGACCAAGGCGGAGATAAAGACCAGAAAGGTCCAGCCGCCGAAGAAGGGGAGTACAAGGAAAAATAGAATTTTAAAGGCAGGCGCGCCCATCAGCTGGTTAGAAAATATCGGTTTGTCGGGCGCGCTTTGCGCTAATGAATTTAAAAGTTTTTAATTCAAAGGTTACCCAAAAATGAAAGATTATTATGAAATTTTAGGAATAGCTCGCAATGCTTCGGCTGACGAGATAAAAAAAGCCTATTATAAGCTGGCCCATAAATATCATCCCGATAAAGGCGGCGATGAAAGTAAGTTCAAAGAGATCAACGAAGCATATCAGGTCCTTTCGGACTCTGGCAAGCGGGCGCAATACGATCAATTCGGGCGTGTTTTCGAGGGCAGCCCAAACGGCGGCGGCCAGCAAGGCGGTTTCGGCGGTTTTCCGGGAGGGAATCCTCCTCCGGGGTTTGATTTTGAATTTGGTTTCGACAACTTGGGAGATATCTTTGAAGAGATGTTTGGCTTCGGTTCTCCTCAGCAGCAATCCAGAAAAAAACAAGATCTGAAAAGGGGAAAGGATATAGAAATAGATATGGAGATCCCTCTTGAAGATGTTTTGAAAACTTTTGAAAAAAAGATCAATATCGAAAAATATGCTTCTTGCGGCCGATGCCAAGGAACCGGCGCCGAGCCCGGCAGCCAGGTAGAGGAGTGTTTTTCCTGCCGCGGCACGGGCCAGGTCCAGCAAATAAAAAAGAGCGTCTTCGGGTCTTTTACCAAGTATACTGTTTGTCCTGAATGCAAAGGAGAAGGATACAAACCTAAAAAACCTTGCAATGTTTGCAAAGGCGAAGGACGGGTAAAAGAGGAAGAGGAAATAAAAATATCCGTTCCCGCCGGAGTGGATACAAATCAAGTTATCAGATTGGAAGGAAAAGGAGAGGCTGGCAGAAGGGGCGGAAAGCCGGGAGACCTTTATATAAGAATATTCGTCAAAGACCACCCTTCCTTTAAGCGCAAAGGAGACGATCTGTACTTGGTCTTGCCGATATCTTTTTCGCAGGCTGTACTGGGAGGAGAGGTCGAAGTCCAGACATTGGGAGGAAAAAATATTGTGCTTAAAGTAGCCGCGGGAAGCGAGTCCGGTAAAATATTGAGAATATCCAGCAAAGGATTGCCTCATTTCTCCGGTTACGGATCCGGCAATCTTTATGTGATTTTGGAAATAAAAACGCCTAAGAAGGTTAGCAAAAAGCAAAAAGAGATCTTGGAAAAATTACGCCAGGAAGGATTATAAAGCCTGTTCTCTTGATTCTTTTGCGAAAATTTGGTATTTTTGATATTGTCGTTTGTTGATAAACGGCAATATACGCCTCCATAACTCCTGCCTGCCGGCAGGCAATTGGCAGCCTAATACGCCTCCATAACTCAATTGGTAGAGTAACAGCCTTTTAAGCTGTGAGTTACAGGTTCGAGTCCTGTTGGGGGCACAATCCAGAAAGTTGATCCGGCACCACGCGGGGTGCCGGTTGATCGGGTCCGATGGTTAATTCTGTCTGGCCCGAATTTTATAACGAGTAAGGATAAATGTTTCCTAAAAAGGTTTGTCCGGCATTATACGGATCGCCGGACAGCTAAGTCAAGACTTGGCGCATACCCATTGGAAACGAAAAGTTGAATCAAACCTCTTTCAGAGAATCGCTTAAGATTTTTCCGACGATCTTGGCTAACTATCCACCCGGCTTCGTCCGCCTCTAGCAGACACCTTGGCTGCCGGCTCTGAAAATATTCCCTTAAGAGATTTGTTTCAATAGGCTGGCTGCTCTGATCTTATAAACTGTTGCGTTTTTATGGCGCGAAGCTTATTTGGCCGCATGTACGCGATCAGCCATCTTGCGGAAATTTCAAAAAATTCAAAAAATTTCTAATTTTTTGTTTGATATTTTTTGCAAGAAAAATAACTAATCTGTTTTAATATTTAACAGCCTATGATCGCCTACCTGATCGCTTATTTTTTGGCTGGAGTTTTGCAGGATTTTCTCCTTACTCTTAATTGGCGTTTTGTCGCCAGAGAAAAAGTCGTTCCCGCGGCATTTTTCTCCTTCATCGTTACTATAGTGTCGATGATAGTACTCTATAACATACTAACCGAACTGGACAGCCAGCGGAGCCTGCTCGGCATGGTTATTTATTCGCTTGGAATAGCAGTGGGGACGGTGTTCGGAATGAAAACGAAAATAGGAGAAAAAGCTTGACAGCCAAGCGCTCCCGCCGATCGGCGGGAGCGCTTTTTTAATTTGAAGCGGCGGGAAAAATCCAACCCTGCGAAACAGATGCTTTGCTTAAACATTTTAAAAAACGTGCAAAGTATTTATTTTTTTTATATAATCAATTAAAGTTTTTAAATATTTTTTGATGTTAAAATATTATGCAGTTAACGCCGCAGATACAGCGGGCCATTAATTTTTCCGCAAAAAAACATTGCCGGCAAAAACGCAATGATAAATTGCCGTTCATAGTCCATCCTTTTTCCGTGGCTTGGATACTATCCGATCATTGCGATGATCAGGATACAATAGCGGCAGCTTTTCTTCATGATATTCTGGAAGACGTGGAAGGCTATTCTTATCATGATATGGTCCGCGATTTCGGGAAAAAGATAGCGGATATCGTCAAGGGAGTTACCGAACCGAAAATATCCAGATTCAAAACCGCCGGGAAATTATATTGGAGGGAATCAAAACAAGGATACCTTGATAATCTTAGAGCCGCCCCCAAAGAGTCTATTTTGGTGGCGGCGGCCGATAAAATTCACAATTTGCGATCCATGATCGGAGCGTACAATGAAGTGGGAGATAAATTTTGGAAACGTTTTGTCGGTTCCCCTCAAGACCAAGTTTGGTTTTACAGGGAAGCTTTTAAGGTGATACAGGAAAGGATCGGCCGAGAAGATATTGTTAAAGAGCTGGAACGCGATCTGGTTTCTCTGGAAGAGATAGTAATATCCAAAGAAACATAAAACTGCGCCGTTAAGCGCAGTTTTTAATTTGGAACAACTTTTCCAAGACCCTTTGCCGTTCCGCAGGAGCTTCGATATTCCCTTTTTGGAAATTCGTTCCTGCTACAGGCAACGGGTTTATTTCGACCGAGTAAGAAAAACTTTCGAGAGTGATCTTGATTTGGTTATCTTTCAGATACCCCACGATCAGCCCTTCACATTTTTCCTGGAAGATGGCTTGAAATTCGGCATCTCTCTCCAAGCGGAATCCATTGTATCCATTCATCCGGTCCCTTATCTCTCCGCCATTTTTGTACAACAATTTCCTTTTATCCGTAAAGACCTTGTGGCCGTTAACGGAAAAGATCAAATTGCCGCATTCCTCCCGAATGTTATCGAAATACGTAGATAGCTTCCCGTCACTTTGAAAAAGTGTCGGGGTCCCTTCTACGCGTTCGAAAACAAACCTTTTTTGTCTTTTGGCGAAGAGCAACCTTGGTCGTTCCTTTTTGGTTAATATTGCCATTTGTATCCGTTTTTCTAAATTAAATTACTTATTGGTTCGACAACCAATTCAGAAAAACGGGAGTTATAAACGAGCTTGGAATATATATAAAATATTATAGCCTATATGTCAATATCGCTATAAAAGCAAAAAGCTCCCATTATCCATGTGGAGCTTGATGAAGTTTTATCCTTTGTTCGATGCATAAAAGCGGGTTAACGCTTTTAGAGGCGGCCGTCTTAGGGCCTTGTATCAAAGATTTAGACCTCGGACAAAACTTTTTAGTTCGCTTTCTATCCCAGCCGCAGCCAGGATAGGGTCCTAACGAACAAGACGCTGACCGCTTTTAGAACCGGTCAATGTCCTGTCCGCTAAGTCCTGATATAAAAGAACGAAGCGTGTAAGAAATACTTTAAGCCAGAAGCCGGATGTTGTCAATAGCGCGTAGAGAAGAAGTTTTTTTAAGGAAACTTTACAAAAATTTTAATTTGACTAAAATAGTTTCAAGCAAGCCGTTTGAAGTTTCTTTTAAAAAAGATAACCGCTCAAAGAGCGGATTTTTGTCTAAAACGGAAAAAGCTTTGTCGAGCTTTACACTAATATCCCTTTGGGCAAACCTTAAAATGAGTAAAACAAAAATGAGGATCGGGAACAGGTTTGAGCTTCCCGCATTGAGCCCGGTCGTTTATTTCGGGCTGTCAGCTTCGCCCAAGATATTCGGGGAGAAAGATTGCATCATTTCCAAGATAGGGCTTGATCTTGATCAGGTAAAATATCTGGTCAAAAGAGGAGTCGCCACAGCGATCAACCCTGCGCATAATTTCAGCATAGAAATGTTGAGAAGGCTCGGGATAGAAGTGGAAATTCCTTATTCCAAGCCTTTTGTAAGGCTGGAAGAAGGAGACGCTATCGTGGTCATGCAGCCAAAGAATGTCGGCCACCGCTGCCTCAACGGAGGCTTTACTTCTCTGGACGTGCAGAGAGCCGAACCGGTTTTCAATCTTCTTACGGTCCAAAGGAATATCAACAAAGCAGAGAAAGAATTTTTCCTGCGCCAACCCCCTTTTTAGGGGGTTTTGTTTTTTGGGTGGTTGACATAGCATAGCCTTTGTTTTATAGTATCAAAGTTCTTCGGGTCGCTGTCTGGAGGTGGCGATCGGTTGCGAAGATCTAAATTAAGGTTCTTTTATTCTATATGATAAAAAAATTGATAGTCCTAGCTTTTTTGCTTTCTTTGATGTCAGGCTCTCCTTTGGCCGTCCAAGCCAAAAGTGTTAACGATCTTACGTTTGTTTTGAAAAACTCTTCGGAAATTAGCAGTATCTGCCTGGATAATATCGAATTTGAAAATGGATGTATAAATTTAGAAGCAAAGGTAGTTTATATCCAGAAAGATCTTACTTCCGAAGAAGCAGAGGGAGCGATCGTGCGCGGAATGGGCTATTATTATCTAAGGGATATCTCATTCCCGGAGTTGAGGGAAGCAATAGTTAAAGATTTGAACGGAAAGATGGAATATCTCGAAGAATTTGGCGATGAGCCATTCCGTTATATCATCGAAAAAAATAGCGTCTTGACAGAAAAAGAGGCCGGATATATCGAAGAATTAAAATCTGACCTTTTCTATTCTTGTTATTTCGGCTTCGAAGGTTTCAGGGATAATTTTCCTGAAACCCTTTATCTTTTTAATCGGACGATAAAGAGATAAAAATCGCTTTTAAAAACCCTGCAAGTTCTCCAGAGCTTACAGGGTTTTTGTTTTTTTGGTATAATGGTTCTATAAGTTTAAAAATGGGACAAATCTATGGAAAATACTATAAAAAATTTGGCTAGGGCTTTTGTCGGCGAGAGCCAGGCCCGCAACCGTTATACGTTTTATTCAAAAATCGCCAGAAATGAAGGTTTCCAGCAGATTGCCGAGATATTCTTGACTACCGCTGACAACGAAAGAGAGCATGCCAGCTGGCTGATGAAAATGATAGGCCAGCTTAAGGAAAAAGGCGGTGATTATGATGTTATCCGCATCGAAGCGGAAGTTCCGACGATCAGAGGAACCACAGCGCAAAATTTAAAAGCGGCGATCGCCGGTGAAAATTATGAATACGTTAAGATGTATCCGGAATTTGCCGATGAAGCTCAAAAAGAAGGCTTGGTTGAGATTGCCCAAAGGTTGAGAGCGATCGCCAAGGCCGAAGAGCATCACGAGGAAAGGTTCGAGAAATTGCTTAAAGAGGTTGAGGCTGGAACTGTATTTAAAAAAGAGGAAGAGATATCCTGGGTTTGCCGCGAATGCGGTTACGTCTTTACCGGGAAAGAGGCCCCAATGAGGTGTCCTTCTTGCGATCACGAGCAGTCTTTTTACCAGCGCAAATCAGAGGAATACTAACAGATCAAAAAATAATTTAATTTTTATTATTCATGGAACAACAAGATACCGGCAAGGAAGGCAAATCTCTTAAATATCTTTTGGCGGCATTGTATTTGGTGGCAGCTTTTGCCTTCGGATTTTTAGCCAAAGAACCGGCGGAAAGAATTTTTCTGCAACAGCAGCAAGCCGCGCAGGCGAGTTTGGATTTTTCTTATCTTGACGAAGTTTTGACCAAGCTTGAGGGCAATTTCGTCAATCCTCAGGATATAGACCAAAATAAATTGATTTATGGGGCGGCGAGGGGAATGGTCGAAGCTTCGGGGGATGCTTATACTACTTTTTTTGACCCAGACGAGACCAAATCTTTTCAGGAAGACATAGCGGGTTCTTTTGACGGGGTTGGAATGCAAGTGGAAGTTAAAAATGAACGGTTAACGGTGGTGGCTCCCATAAAAGACACGCCGGCATGGAAGGGAGGCATCCTCGCGGGAGACCAGGTCCTCAAAGTTAATGGAACGTCCACAATAGGAATGAGCGCCAATAAAGCGGTAACCTTGATAAAAGGGCCGAAGGGCACGGAAGTTATTTTGACTATATTCAGAGAGGGCTGGAAAGAAACGAAAGATTTCAAATTGGTTAGAGACACGATAAATTTGCCAAGCGTTGAGCTGGAGTATAAAGAGATCAACGGCAAGAAAATAGCCCATCTCACAATTCTTCAATTTTCCGACGTGGTTTATAATGATTTTCAAAAATCCGCTCAAGACATATCAAACAATAAAGTCCAGGGTATTATTTTAGATCTAAGAAACAACCCGGGCGGTCTCGTGAACCAAGCCCAGAATATTGCCGGATGGTTCCTGGACAAAAATTCCATCATATTGAAGGAGAAGCTCCGCAGCGGCGATATAAAAGAATACAAGTCTAACGGACCTTCTTATTTTTCTTCGATCCCTGTGGCCATTCTGTCGAACAAAGGAAGCGCTTCGGCTTCGGAGATACTTATGGCGGCATTGCATGATAACCGGAATATAGCTATAATAGGGGAAACTTCTTTCGGAAAAGGGTCTGTTCAGCAGTTATTTGATCTGTATGACGGATCCAGCATAAAAATAACCATAGCCAAATGGCTGACGCCCGAAGGCAAAGCTATTGACGGCCAAGGCATAAAGCCGGACCTCGAGGTCAAAATGACCGCCGACGATTACGAACAGAAGAAAGACCCCCAGATGGACAAAGCGATGGAGATCATTTCATCAGAGATTTAAATATTATAATAAGGTTAAACGCAGCAAGCCAGCCTCGTTGGAAAGGGCCGGCAGCCTGTTCAAATGTATGAAAGTTATACTCTTACAAGATATAGAAAACTTAGGGAAAAAATACGATGTCAAAGATGTCAACGACGGTTTCGCCAGAAATTTTTTAATTCCTAATAATTTAGTAAAAGTAGCCGCTAAAGATTCGTTAAAGTGGCTCGAATGTCAAAAAGCAAATATGGAGAAAAATGCCGAGCAAGAATTAAAACAAGCTCAAGAATTAGCCTCCAAATTGGACGGCTGTGAAGTGATCATTGACGTGACGGTTGGCGAAGAGGGCCAGCTTTTCTCCGCGGTCAGCGCGCAGAAGATCGTTGATAAGCTTGAGGAACTTGGTTTTGAAATAAAGAAAAGCCAGATCGAATTGGCCGAACCCATTAAAGAGCAGGGAGAATATCCTTTGAAATTAAAATTGGACCATAATTTGGAGGCGGAAATAAAAGTTATCGTTTCTGCCAAAGAGGAATAATCTTCTTTAATTCTAAAAGCGAAAAGAACGCTGCCGATCTGCCGTTAAGAAAACAGCAGGCAAAAGGCAGATCTTAATCCGAAAACTTAATACGTTTTTGTTAAACTGAAAAACAAATGGCCAAGTATATCTTTATTGCCGGCGGAGTAATGTCAGGCATAGGCAAAGGAATATCGACAGCGTCGGTAGGAAAAATCCTTCAGTCCAAGGGTTTTAAAGTGTCCGCCATAAAGATCGATCCCTACATCAACGTTGACGCCGGGACAATGAATCCGATGGAACACGGCGAGGTCTTTGTGACCGATGACGGCCTGGAGTGCGATCAAGACGTTGGCAACTATGAGAGGTTCTTGGATATCAGTTTAACGGAAGACAATTACCTCACAACCGGCCGGGTTTATCAAACCGTTATTCAAAAAGAGAGAAATTTGGAATATAACGGCCGCTGTGTTGAAGTTGTCCCGGACATACCTAACGAAGTCATCGCGAAAATAGAAATGCTCGCCCAAAAATCCGGGGCGGATTTTATTCTCATCGAGATCGGCGGGACTGTCGGCGAATACCAAAATTTAATATTCTTGGAAGCGGCGCGTCTTTTGAAGCTGAAAAGCCCGAAAGACGTGCTTTTTGTTTTGGTTTCCTACCTGCCCATACCGGCGATGCTGGGAGAGATGAAAACGAAACCGACCCAGATGGCGGCCAGACTGTTGAACGAAGCCGGCATCCAGCCCGACATCATTTTCGCCAGGTCCAGCTATATGCTGGACGAACCGCGCAAAAGAAAACTTTCCGTTTTTTGCAACGTGGCCCCGGAAGACGTGATCTCCGCGCTTGATGCGAAATCGATCTATGAAGTGCCGATGTATTTAAAGCTTGAAAATTTGGGAGAAAGGATAATGGATAAATTCGGATTGAAAGGCAAAGAGGATGATCTTAAAGAATGGGAGGAACTGGTGCAAACGATCAACACGGTTGAAGATCCGGTCAAGATCGGAATTGTTGGAAAATATTTCGAAAGCGGCAAATTTATTTTGACAGATTCTTACATCTCCGTCATCGAATCGATCAAACATGCTTGCTGGTATCACAAAAGAAAGCCGGAGATAACATGGCTGTCGGCTGAAAATTACGAAAACGATCCGAAAGCTTTGGAAGAGTTGAGAAACTACGACGGCATCATCGTTCCGGGCGGATTCGGCAACAGGGGAGTCGAAGGCAAGATAAAAGCCATCCAATTCTTGAGAGAAAATAATATTCCATTTTTCGGATTATGCCTTGGAATGCAATTGGCGACCATCGAGTTTGCCAGGAACGTCTGCAGCATAAAAGAGGCGACTTCCACCGAATTTATAAAAGACGCTAAAGATCCGGTCATCGACGTTATGTCCGAACAGAAGGATCTCATAAGCGAAAAGAAGTACGGAGGCACGATGCGCTTGGGGGCGTATAATTGCGCTTTAAAGCCCGAAACCAAGGCTTTTGCGGCTTATGCGACTCCAACTATCTCCGAGCGCCACAGACACCGCTACGAGCTTAATAACGCCTATAGACCGCTATTGGAACAGAACGGCCTGGTTATGGCGGGAGTAAACCCCGAAAAAGACCTGGTTGAGATCGTAGAACTCAAAAACCACCCGTTCTTCGTAGGCGTCCAATTCCACCCGGAATTCAAAACCAGACCGCTCAACCCGCAACCGCTATTCAGGGAGTTTGTGAGAGCGGCGATAGAAGGCAAGAAGTAAACCATTATGGTAAGCCTTAAAAAGAAATTGCTGGCCGTCTTGGCTGTTGTTGTCTTTGCCGTTTTTTATCCGGCCGTCCTTGTTTTGATATTGGTGTTTACTTCGAGCGGCAATTTTCTTGATCAGTTGGGGATAGCGATATTTTCTTTTTTATTACTGTGGTACAGCATAAAACTTTTTTTAAATGATGATAAAGGAACGGGCACTAATTATTGGAAATTGCTGGCAGGCAGCTTCTTGATATTCATATTGGCCGACATAGTTGGCTGCCTTATTTTCGGAGTACTATCATTCGCAACCCTTATTTCGGTTCTTTTCTTATCTATCCTTGGAATCCTTTTACCTTTAGCCGTCGTTATAGGCCTAACGGTCGGATTGATTGTCCTAGCGAAAAAGGCCAACAAAAAACCGTGATTCTTATTCCAGCCATAATTAAATAATCAATCCGCCTCTGTTCCGCGAGTTCGTGGGGGGGGCGATAAAGGGTAAAACCCGCCTTCGCTAAAGCTACGGAGGGCAAAGAAAAACCGTGACTTGTATCACGGTCTTTCAGAAAGTTCTTTGAGATTTTAGGTTATTTCTTTGCGGCCTTGGCAACTTTTGCGGCTCTTGTAGCTCTTGCGACCTTCTTAACTTCCTGGGTCTTGGTCGGTTTGTCGCCGACATTTATAACCTTAACTTTTTTCTGGGCGCCGTTGAATCCCAATTTTCTTTTAGTGGTAAAATATACCTTGCCGTCTTTCATAGAGTACAAAGTATTGTCCGAACCTTCTTTGACGTTCAGTCCGGGGATGATCTTGGTACCTCTTTGTCTGACCAAAACCTCGCCGGTTTTGACGATCTGTCCTTCGTAGCGTTTAACGCCAAGGAATTTGGGCTGGGAATCTCTGCCGATGCTTATTGAAGTAGTTGATGCCATAATAGTAATTTGCTTTAATTAACAGTAAAATGTTATCAAAAATCGTTAAATTTGTCAAAGATTGGCAATCGGATATAATATTATTCGTGGCGGTTCTTTTGGTTACCTTGCTTGCTTTTGCTTTAGGCTACATAACCGCTAAAATGGAAGATAAACAATCGATAAAATTCGAGCAAACCAGTTATGGACAACAACCTTTGTAAACACGCGGCCGTCATTCCGGACGGCAATCGCCGCTGGGCCAAAAACAGGAACCTTCCGCCCTGGATCGGACATCAGGAAGGGGCCCAAACCTTAACCAAGCTTCTGCAGAAAGCCCTTGATATGGACCTTTATTGTTTTACTTTTTGGTGCGCTTCCTGGGACAATTTGACCAAAAGAAATGAACAGGAAGTAAACTTTTTATTCAGAATTTTCGATGAATTTTTCCGCAAAGCGCTGGATAACAAGGAGATACACGGAAGCAAGGTCAGGGTCCAATTTTTGGGACGCTGGAGGGATATTTTCCCGAAGTCCACCCAGGAAGTGATGGAGAATATAATGGAAAAGACCAAAGGCTACGACAAACACTATCTGACCTTTATGGTCGCTTATAACGGAGACGATGAGATGGTTGATTGCGTCAAAAAGATAGCCGAGCAATACAAGGATGGAAAAATTTCAAAAATAGACGGGGGAGTTATCAAACAGAGTTTATGGTCCAAAGACCTGCCTCCGGTGGATCTGGTCATTAGGACCGGAGCTGGCGGCGATCCGCACAACTCGGCCGGATTTATGATGTGGGACACCGCTTATTCCCAGCTATATTTTACAGATATCCTTTTTCCGGATTTCGGCCCGGAAAAGTTCGCCCAAGCGATAGAAGACTTTAATCAAAGAGAAAGAAGAAAAGGCGCATAAACTAGCTTGTAGGAATTAGCTTGTAGCTTGTAGGAGTGGTGAAGGCAAAAGTATTGGGGATAAAGAAAACATAGAAAATCCGAACCTGATAAAAAGAGAGTTAATAAAATAATTGAGAGGATGATAAAACTTGTTGTTGGGTCTATAAGCGAAAGAAAGATAAAAACAGCTCAAGAGGTCATTTTTGATCTGTTCAAAGACAGAAGAGCTATCGTTGAAGGGTATTCCGCTTTTTCCGGAATGCCGGAGACCCCTTACGGCAGGCAAACATTCGATGGGGCTAGAAATAGAGCGTTAAATTCAAAATCGCAGATAGTAGCTGATTTTTATATAGGTTTAGAAAGCGGGCTGGTAGAAAGATACGGCGATACTTATGAAGAAGCTTGGGCCGCGGTTATAGACAAAGAAGGCAGGGAATTTTTTGGATATTCAAGCGGATTAAAAGTCCCTGACCTGGTGTTGGATCAGATGAAAAAATTAAAAATGGAACACAGTAGCGTAATGGCCATAATAGAAAAAGAGTATGGAAAAACGCCGAATGATACTTGGGGCATCTATTCCGGAGGGGTTATAACAAGGGCCGCCAGTCTCAAAGAATCTTTGAGAAATGCGCTGATACAGATCGCCGCAGAAGACGGTTTTTATAAAGATAATAAAATAAAAAAATTATAGATGATCACATTAGAGGCACAGATCGAACAATTTTTTCATTCTTTTTTCTTAATAATTCCTTTTCTTCTTTTAAGTTTAGTTCTTTTATTGCTGAACAAGACCGTTATTAGTCGTTGGGGATCAGCAAGAGGAAGGAAAATATTTAAAATTATTTTAAACGGTTCCTGGATTGCTGTCTTGCTTTTATCGTTAGCCATCTTTATAGTTTTTATTCTAAAAATGATCTACCCAGGCTGTCCTCCTGGGTCTATTTGTTAATGTGCAGAGATTAGATCTCTGCAGAAAATTATAATTAAAAAACTGGCAAAAGCCAGTTTTTTGATCCTACAAGCTACCAGCCTGTCTGCCGACAGACAGACTACAAGCTGACTCCTAGTCTTTTAATGGGTGGAAATCGTGGTGGCTCTTTTCGGCGTAGCGGTCTGAAGCGTGTACGTAGCGCGTGGTGGTGTCCAATGACTCGTGGCCGAGCAGTATTTGTATTGCTGCCGGATTGGCCCCATTTTCGGCCAAATAGGTGGCAAAAGCGTGCCTGATCGAGTGGCAGGACGTCGGGATATTAAAGCCCAGAAGCTCGCGGTAGCGCTTGATCCTTTCCTGCAAGTAGTTGGTGGAAACTTTCTTATCTTTCTTATTGATACTCCTGCCTTTGGCGGGAATGAACAAATAAGGGGACGGATCATCGCCTCGGGCCTCCTGTATGTACGTCTGGATCCATTTGTGGGCTCTTGGGGTCAAATAAACGAACCTTTCCTTGCGTCCTTTGCCGCGGATGAATATGCGGCCGGTTTTGTCTATCTGGACGGTTTTTATGCTTACCAGCTCCGAAATTCTCATACCGGTAGAGAAAACCATTTCAAGCATCGCGCGGTTGCGCAGGCCCACCTTTTTATTTTTTTCCAAAGTTAAAGGGGACTCGATGAGTTTTACTATTTCGTCGAATTCCCCGACCCGGCCGTGTTTTTTTTCGGTCTTGAGCATCTCTATCACATCGGGCGCTACGGGCGCCTTGTGATCCATTTTTATAAGATACTTCAAAAAACCTCTAAGGCTGGACAGCGTGCGGTTTATGGAACCGGCTGATAAATTCTTCACAGGATCCTTTTTCAGCGATGTTTTACGGTCTCTGGATACCAAATAAGCCTTATATTGCTCGATACTTTTTTTGTTTACCTGCTCGAAAGGCATTTTGAGATCGCTATCGAGGAAATTTTCGAAAGTTCTTAAATCACGCTCGTAGTTATACAGCGTTTCGGGCGAATAGTTATTGGTTTGTATGTGAAGAAGGAAATCTTCGAGGTGATCTAGCATTTGATGATTTTGAAGTAAATTGGTTAGATTAGAGGCCGCGGAGTCAAGCGAGTTTCATTAGCGTTTCATAGAAGGGAAAACCTCTTTCGAATATGATTTTATAATTTATACAAGAAAAAAGAAAATAGTGCGGAGAAAAATAAAAATAATTTAATTGTAAAAATTTGTATAATATGGCCGGGGAAGTGTTCGGCCGCCGAGAGAGGGGTTTTTGGCCCTTTTCAAACATATATGGAACAGCTACAGGCGTTTACTGGGTTTTCTCTAGGCTTTAGCGAGTGTTAGGGACATTATACTCACTAACTAAGACTATGATATCGCAAGACTAACGTCTGCGTCAAGCCCTTCTCTATGCCTTGTTCTCCTGTGATTCGCAGGTTCTCTTCTGCAGAAATATATTTAAAATATTTATAAATAATAATTATTTATAAATATTCCATCCCCTTTATTCAAAATTATTTTTTATTAAATTTATTTTTGCTCGAGATATTTGATCTTGTCTTTAAGCTCGGCCATTTTTAACTCTCTGCCAATGGTCAGATTATACCAGCGCTCCAGCTCGTTTTTCTGGCTCTTTATGTTATCGTAGGCGCCTTGCAACTCCTTTGTACGCTCCTGAACCTTTTGTTCAAGGTTTTCTTTGTCTCTTATCCGTTATGTTCTATCCGTCATAGTATTTTTTTCACCGATGATGGCGGCTTTTTTTAGAATAGTTCTCTAGCCCATTTAGCGGCCGCGCCTATTCCTGAAAAAATCCATTTAAGAAATCCGGGCAGATCTCTTTTAAAATTGTCGAACTCTCTTTGCCCTTCCGCGCTGATATTCTGCCAGTTAAAAAGAGATATTATCTGGTTCCAAATGCTTGTTAGAATTTTGCAGGTTGTCTTCCAAGCATCTTTTATCCATTGCCAGGCATTGCTTGCCAGTCCTCCGCTTCCAAAAATCGATGCCTGCTCCGCTGTTACAGTTCTCCGATCAATTCCACCCTCTCCCGCTGTCTGCACCGCCAGAGCAGGTTTATATCCGATCAAAAAGGCAAAAATCAGAAGAATATTTATAAATATCAAGATGAATTTTTTTCTTGGAGACATATTGTTTTCTCCTTTATTTTTATTAAGCTTTCGCCCCGAAGATGGACATTATTTGGCTCCATATCCCCGTTATCTGCTGCCATATAGCCGAAATTGTTTGGCCTATCGTATTGTCCCAGATAGTTTGGACCAATCCTTTTTCTTTTACGCTTTGCGCTTGTTGATCAACGGTGTCTACTGTCTGCCCGACAGCATCGATCTGCTGTTGCACTTCAGCGAGAGCCGCGCTGGTCTCGGATGGAAAAGCCACAAAACATAAAGCCGATCCAAGGGTAAAAATAGCAGTAGAGATAATTATTTTTTGGGTCATAATTTTGGAAAAAATTGATATTTCCGGCCTTGATCGGACGGGCATAAAAATATTTATTTAAACTTATTTATGGCTTCTTTTATTCTGATCAGGGTTTTCTCTTTTCCCATTGCGGCAGTTATGTCGATAGGACCGGCTGAGTTCATCTTGCCTGTTAAAGCTACGCGCAACGGCCAAAGGATATATCCTCTGTCTGGCATGGTTTCTGCTTCTTTTAGGAGTATCGGTTCAAGTTTTATTTTTGTAAAGTCTTTTTCTTCCAAAGAAGACAGTAAATTGTAAACTTTGTTGAGAGAATCGATCGCTTCCTGATCGCTTTCCATATTTTTCCATTTAAGAGTTTCTTTGGGGTAAGACAACTCCCCCGCGAAAAAGAAATCAACAAGATCAGCCATCTCGGAAAGCTTTTTGATCCTTTCTTTGTACAGCGCGAGCATTCCTTCCAATCGGCTTTGAGAGATGATCTCCCCTGTGGCGATCACGGAATATGAATTTTCCGGCAAAAGTTCGTTCTCCGGACGTATCATCTTTTCATTTTTTTTGATCATCCCCTTTTCTTGCAGATATGGCAGGCACAAATCGGCCAATTCTTTTAACGATCTTTGCCTGATGTAAAAACCATTGATCCAATCCAATTTTTGGGGGTTGAATACTGCTCCGCCTTTTTGTATTTTTTCAACGGAAAATTCTTTGGCCAATTGTTCCAAAGAAAATATTTCTTCATCCGTTCCCGGGTTCCATCCAAGTAATGCGACAAAATTATTCAATGCCTCGGGAGAATAGCCGTCTTTTTTATAGGCGCTAATAGGCAAGACATTGTCCCTTTTTGATAGCTTTTGCTTTTTTTCGTTAAGGATCAGCGGCAGATGGGCATACCTTACTTTTGAGAAACCTAAAGCTTCCTGCAGTAAAATTTGTTTTGGAGTGTTCGATATATGGTCCTCTCCTCTGACAACATCGGTGATCTTCATTTCGTAATCGTCTACCACGACAACGAAATTATACAGTGGATTGTCGAATCCTTTAGATAAAGAGAAGTCTCCCAATAGGGTCGAATCGAATTCCACTTTTCCCCTCACGGCATCATCGAAAATTATTTTTTGGCCTTTCGGGGTTTTGAATCTGATCAAAAACGGCCTTTTTTCATCGAGGTATTTTTGGATCGTTGCTTGATCCATATCCCGGCATTTGCCCGGATAGACCGGCGGCAATCCTTGCGACATGGCGTATTGTTTGTATGCTTCCAGCTCTTCTTTCGAGCAGAAACAATAATAGGCTTTCTTTTCGTCGATAAGTTTTTTCAGATATCCGGCGTAGATATCTTTGCGTTCGCTTTGGCGGTATGGTCCGTATTGGCCTATGTATTTTGACGGATCATCGGGGTCCGGTCCTTCGTCCCATAACAAACCCATCCATTTCATGCTTTCAAAAAGATCCTGTTCCCATTCTTTTTTAGACCTTTCAACGTCGGTGTCTTCTATCCTTAAGACCAAACTGCCCCCGTATTTTTTGGCAAAAAGATAAGCAAAAAGAGCTGTCCGGACTCCCCCCGGATTCAGCGGTCCTGTCGGCGAAGGCGCAAATCTTGTTCTTACGCCTGATATTTTCTTGGTATTATCGCTTGTCATATTAGAGATATTCTAGCAGAAAATTTGAGATTTGATTAGCGGCGTTCGGCCTGGCGAATTCTTTGGCTTTTTGAGCCATTGTTTCCGTTTGTTCCGATAAAAAGCTGTCTTTGATCTTTTCTAAAAAGAAATGCGGCGTCATATTCCCCTCTTCCAGCACGATACATGCCCCTGCTCTCGCAAAGTTGTAAGCATTTTTCAGCTGATGATTCTGCGCCGATTCCGATAGCGGTACCAAAAGGCTCGGCTTGCCGGCTGCGGCGATTTCGAAGATCGATCCCGCTCCGCTTCGCGCGACTATGAAATCGGCGGCGGCATACGCGTGTTTCAATTGAGTTTCGGCCAAAAAAGGATAAAGGTGATAATATTCTTTGGCTTGAGGGGTAAGAAACGCTTCAGACTCTTCTTTTATTTGTTTGATGTTTTTGTCCCCCGATTGATGTACGACCTCGAAATCGGCGATCATATTCGGAAGGATGGCCATAACGGTTTCATTTATTCTCTCGCTTCCTTGAGATCCGCCCAAGATCAAGATAACCGGTTTATCGGAATGCAGGCCGAAAATTTCAGCAGCTTCCTCTCTGCTTCCCCGCGCCAAGTCTTCTCTGACGGGGTTGCCGGAGTAAATCATTTTTTTTAAAGGAAAATACTCTGTTTCTTTGGGTGGAAAAGAGACGAATATTTTAGAGGAAAAATTGCTGCAGATCTTATTGGCCAGCCCGGGGGTTATGTCTGACTCGTGCATGACGACAGGCACCGCCAGAATTGATCCGGCGATCACCGTTCCCACCGATCCGTACCCTCCCTTGCTGAATATCGCATCCGGCATCAGAAAGAAAAGAAAAAAGAACGACTGGAAAAATCCCAAGGGGACCTTTACGAATATATCAAAAATATTTTGGAAAAAAGATCCGAAGGTCAAATACCTTCTGGCTTTTCCGCTCAGGACAAAAATCGTTTTTATTCCTTCCTGCGGCAAAAAGACCGAAGAAAAATCATCTTTGGCCCCGACGTAATACATTTTTATTTTTTCGTCAGGAAAATTTTTTTTGATCTCCCTGGCAACGGCAACGATCGGAAAAACGTGTCCTCCGGTTCCTCCGCCGGTAAATATTATTTTCGGCATAGCAAACTTTTTTGATCGCGGAGCGAAGAGCTCCGCTATAGGCTGTCCCCGTATTTATAATGCGGGAAATTTTAATTTAATAAAGTTATAAATATATTCTAAGCTTTTTTAGATATATTTAAAAGTACGCCCACGGCAATAAACTCTGATATTATATGCGACCCTCCATAGCTTATGAACGGCATCGGAACGCCGCTGACCGGGATCATCCCGGTCATGGAAGCCATATTTACCAGAGTTTGAGCTATTATCCAAAAACCGATTCCGTAAGAGATCAGCTTGCAAGGCGCGTCGTTTACTTTTTTGCCCAAAGAGAACACCCTGAACGCAAAAAACATAAAAAGACCGATCAATAAGATACAGCCTATAAACCCTGTTTCTTCCGCGAATATGGCAAAAATGGAATCGGTTATGGATTCCGGCAAAAAACCGAACTTTTGCACGCTTAGTCCGAGACCGGAACCGAACATTTGGCCCGAGCCTATCGAGATCAATGCTTGCTGCGGATGGTATCCCGCTCCAAGCAAATCGCGGCTTGAATTAAAAAGGTTTTGTATCCTTTGTACGCGGTAGGGTTCGATCATAATGAAGGCGCCAACGGCTATCACTCCGGCCGCAAAAAGCAGAAAAATATTTTTCAAGGAAGCGTTGCCGCAAAAGTAGATCACTCCGGCCGCGGAGCATAGTATTATCAGGGTGCTTAGATCTTTTTGCAGTAATAAGGATAAAGCGATCGTCCCGACTATCCCCGCGAACGGCCAAAAACTTTTCTTTTTATTAAGCTTGCTCACCAAGTTGGCTAAATAGATGATAGCGGTTATTTTTAACAGTTCCGCGGGCTGCAATATGGAAAGACCGCCTATTTTTATCCACCTTGTGGCGCCGTTGACCTCATTGCCGAAAACGGGGAAAAACACCAAAAACATCAGGGCCAAAGCTCCGAAAAAAGCCCAGCTGCCGTATTTTTTAACCGTTTCCAAAGGAATTTTGTAAACTATAAATCCCAAGATTGATCCTATAAAGATCGCGGCCAGTTGTTTAAACAAAAAATAATTCGGGCTGTCGGTCATTCGCAGGGAATAAGGGGTCGAAGCGGTCGCCAGGACCAATATCCCGATCAAGATCAGAAGAACGAATGTTCCCAGCAAAATAAAGTCCGGCTGGTGTTTGATTTCAACTATTTTTTTTCTTTCAATTATTTTTTTCATTTTCGCCGAATTCTTTAATATATTTTTTAAATAATTCCCCTCTTTCCTGATAATCCCTAAACATTCCAAAACTTGTCGAGGCGCAGGACATCAAACATATCTTTCCTTTTGAGGTATGTTCATATCCAAGTTTTACCGCATCGGACATATTGTCTGCGAAAAAAGCTTGAGGAGTCTTGATTCTTCCTTTGCTTTGTCTTTTTATTTCTTTCCATATCTTCCGGCCTGTTGTCGGAAAAAGGATCAAAGTTTTAATATTGCCGCTGGACAGGATCTTTTTCGAGAGATGCTTAAAAGTCAGTCCCCTGTCAAAACCGCCAAGGAATATCGTTTCTACGTTGTTGCCCAAAGCTTCGATTGCGGCGATGGCGCTTTGCTCTATGGTTGAAAGAGAATCGTTGTAGAAAGTTATTCCTTTATACGGGCCGATCTTTTCCAGGCGGTGATCCAGCGTTTTGAATTTTTTTATCGCTTGGGCTATTTTTGTTCTAGGTATGCCGAATATTTCCCCCGTTTTGATGGCGGCGGAAACATTTATAAGATTGAAATCCCCTTTCAAAGGAATGTCTTCCAAAATTATCGTTTTTTCGACTCCAGCGGTATCTATTTTTATTTTTTTAGCCAGGCTGGCCGCCGCGAATCTGCTCACTTTTTTATCGTCGGGATTATAGATCAGGCAGTCTTTTTTATCTTGCCAGAGGGTTATATTAGCCTTCGCTTTAGCGTAAGCGGAAAAATTTTTGTAGTAATCGAGATGTTCGGGATAAAGATTGAGAAAAACCGCGACATCCGGGCTTGTTTTCAATTCAGCCAGCTGGTGGCAGGACATTTCAAAGACATAAATATCCCCTTTTTTTGCTTTGGCCAGATAAGAAAGGGCCGGGATCCCGATATTGCCCGCCAGATAAGCTTTTTTACCTCCGGTTTTCAAAACTTTATAGATCAAAGAGCTGGTAGTGCTTTTGCCTTTGGTGCCGGTTATGCCAACCACCCGTCCAGGGCAATTATCTAAAAATAGCTCGGTTTGGCTGGTGATCTTTGTTCCTTTTTTAAGGAACGGTTTAATAGCGGTCAATGGGATGCCCGGAGTTTTTACGATGATCTCATACTCGGCAACCGAACTTAGATATTCCTCCCCCAAATGCCTGTTCAAATTTTTATCCGCCCCCAGTTTTAGAAATTTTTCGTTAAAAACAGCGGTTTTTATTCTATCCGCTATCCCAAAGGTGTTTTTTGGGAATGTTTTTTTGAGAAATTTCAAAGTATCCCGGCCTTCCCTTCCAAAACCCAGGATCAGCACCTTTTTCCCTTTTAATTCGGAGAGTTTCATTAGATTGATTATATTTTTAAAACCAGTTCGCGTCAAAGTTGATATTAAAGGCTGATCATTCTGATGATACAAAAAACGCCCGGCAGGGCGTTTTTTTATCTGATATAGCTAGTCTCACGCTTTTTTTCGCAAAAGTATTTTTTCGAATTCTTCGGGCAAAGAATTTTTTTTATTCCATGATGACAGTATTTTTTTTGCCTGCCGCGCTAAATTTTTGTGTTTCGGCATTATCTTTCGTTCAAAATATTCCAACAGGACCGGCATTTTTTTCTCTGATCCTTCTTTAGCCTTGATCAGGCTTAAATAAAAGGCTGCGAGGCTTTCTTTTCTCTCCCCTACGCATTCCAGCGGCTTTGACGGTTTTTCCCCCGTTAGTTCTTTTACTGTTTCTAGAAGATCGGCATTTGCAAAAAGATCCTGGCCAAAGATGCCGGTCATTTTTTCTTTACCCAGGAAAGGATAAAGAATAATGAAGGCGAACAAGCACTTGGAACAATTACAGCACCATTGGCCGGCGGGAGTCTTTTGGCCGGAGTAAATTTTATAGGCTTCGTTGCAGCTTAAAAAAGAATTGAAATATTTTTTGAAGCCGCTGAATATTTTGGCTATCTGCAATTCGTAGAACGGCCGGAGGAAACTGAAATAAAGAATTCCTTTGTTTAAATATTTTTTGCTGTAAGTCTGGAATCTTTCCTCAAAAGAAAAAGTTTTTGACCACTGGTGATTTATTTTTTTACCCAAATAGTCCAGGGTCGCTTCATTGGAACTTCTTTCGTTGGAAACGGCAATGTACCGGCAATCGAATAAAGCGGCGGTCAGCGTGGTCAAGAACGCCAAGTAAGCCGAAAAAGGGGTGTGCCCGTTCAAATATCCCTGTCTGTTAAGCTTAAGCAGTTTTTTGTCGATCGTGCGTTTGACGGCAATGAAATTATCGCATCCCGCCGCGGCCATCACCGCCCGGCTGTCTTTGCTGGGATTCAAGGCAAAGCAAACCATCTTTTTGCCCGATCTTTTGAAAATCTCCAGGGTTACGGCCGAATCTTTCCCTCCGCCTATCGGCAGCATTGTCTTGTCGTCTTGGTTGGGAAAGGTCCCTGCGTTTTTTATCGCGTCGCCTTCCGAATTTTTCGGGCTAGTTATTTTAAACAGCCCCGGCTTTGTGAAGTCTATTTTATTTTCATAAAAAAATTGGCCCAAGCCGTTCAGGATCAGCCATTCCCACCATTTTCTTTGCCGAAGCGAAAGCGTCCCGGCTTCGATAACTATTTCCGGCGAGCAAGCGGCCTTCCAATAGCTCGCCATCTCTATCAAACCGAGATTAAAGATCAAATTGTTCAAAGACTCATCCCCTATCTTTTCTGTCTGCTCCCGCGAAACTTTTTCTATCAGAATGTTCGGCCGGAAGATGATATCCGGTTCCAGTAAAAAATCAAAAGAGATCTCCAATCCTTGATCTGAGATCGTCCAGTCATATTTTTTGTAGATAAATTTAGGATGTTTTTTTCTTAGCGTGAGAAAAGTAGACATTAGGAATAGGCTTATCGCGTTCACGGTTTTATCTTGATTAGATCGCCTGTCCGAGAAAGAAAATATTACTTTAAAATGCTCATCAGCCTGAGAACTGTTCCGAGTATCGCAAGCACAATGCCAATGATCCAAAATCTCATTGTCACTTGGCATGAGTGCCATCCTTTAGCTTGGAAGTGGTGATGGATCGGAGTGGCTATCCATATTTTTTTGTGGCGTATTTTTTTTGAAAGAAGCTGTAAAATTATGGATCCTACCTCTATCACCAGCAATCCCGCTATGATCGGAAGAACCGTTACGGAATCGGTCAAAAATGCTATTACTGCCATTGTTGAAGTGAGCCCAAGGCTTCCGGTTTCTCCCATATAGAATTTGGCTGGAGGAATATTGAACCATAAGAAAGCGAATAAGGTTCCGCAGATGATGGCACAGAAAGCAGCCAGATCATAACTGCCTTGCGCGAAAGAAATGATCGTAAAAGCCCCGAAGATCGAAGCGAACACTCCGCCCGACAATCCGTCTATGCCGTCGATCACTCCTCCCGCCCAGCTCGCCAGCATTACGAAGACGAACAAGGGAATAAAGAATATTCCGATCGAGATATTCGCTCCCTCCGGAAAATTGAAGAGTAGAGGGAAATGTATCGTCGCGTGTCCAAGATTATTATAGAACCACCATCCGCCCACCAATCCGATAATGGAAACCACCGCCAGTCTCCGCCAGAAGCTTAATCCCCCTCCGATATATTTGCCTTTTCCGTAAACTGTCAGAGCGTCGTCGACGAGTCCGAGGATGGAAGCGGCGACCAAAGTGAACAAAGGCAGCCAGGTTTGGTTCCTTGAGAAAAAATTAAATTCTTTGAACCACCAGGGGTCTCCGACAAAAGACAACAGATAGAAAAAAGCCGTTACTATAAGGACGGTGCCCCAGATCAGAACCCCTCCTCCCCGCGGTACGGACACCTCATTATCTTTATTGATCGAATTCACGAATTCCGCGTCCTTTCCGTCAATGGTTTTCGTTCTGGCGTTCTTTTTGCAGAAGTTTATTTTATTCAAAAATTTTATCAGAAACGGAGCCAGGATCATCGCCAATATGGAGGACGATGCGGCCAACAACAGCATTCTGATGACTCCAAAAACGGGATCGTCGAAATTAGCGGTGTTCATTTTTTACCAAATAAAATAATTATTTATCCAATCGGTAAGCCTTTGCGCCTCATAAAAACGATCGTCGGCGCCCAGTACTATATTTATTATCGCGTATCCGCTCTTTGCTTGCGGCTTAACAATATTAATAATACAGCCGTTAGCTTTTTTAGTGTAGCCAGTTTTTCCCCAAGCAGTTTGGCGGTCGTATAAAAGCACGTTCGTATTCACCAGATCGTAAGATCTTCCGCCCGACGAAACCACAGTAAATTTTTTGTTGGAAAGTGTTTGCCCGATAAACGGAAAGTTATTTTCTATGTAAACGACTAGCTTGGACAGGTCGAGAGCCGAGGAAATATTAAACGAAGAATCGCTTTCGTCCAAACCGTTCGGGTTTACGAATAAAGTGCTGTCCATACCTAGTTCGGCGGCTTTAAAATTCATTAGCTCGATAAATTTTTTCTCGCCCATTCTTTCCGCTAAAGAAGTGGCGGCATCATTGTTCGATTCTATCAGCATAACGCGGAGAACGTTCTCGACGGTAAATTTTTCCCCGGAAAAATCAAGAGACATAGAGGACGTCTCCGCCGTTTTTTGGGTTATCGCCATTTCTTCTTCAAGGGAATAATTTTCCAGCGCGATAGCGGCAGTCATCAATTTGGTCAGAGAGGCTATGGGAAGTTTTTTATCCGCGTCTTTTTCGAATAATATTTTTACCTCCTCTTCCTCCTTTTCGTCGAGGGCAACGGCAACAGCTATCGCCGCTTTCGCATCCGTATCAAAGGAAAGAGCGGCGCTGGACGTAGAGCTGGAGATATCTCTTGCTTCTGTTGTTTTCTCGTCCCGGTTTGGCCGCATCGCCGTTCCCTCCTCTCCCAATTGAGCCGTCAAAGAGCCGTAAGGAGTTTTTTCTTTTTGAAGCCAGCTTACAGCCCAAAAAGAGATAAAAAAGATCAGCGCAAAGAACAAAAAAAATTTAAGATTGCGAGCTTGTCCGTTCATTGCCTGTTTTGCAATTAGTTTTTATCTTTCTTTTTTTCTCCCTGCAGAATGGAGAGCCTTTGATCGATGCGTTCCATATCTCTGGGAAAAAGAGTCGCTTCTCTGATATTCTCCAAGCCTAGCAGCTGCTTTATCATCCTTTCGGCGCCGAAAGCAAAACCTCCTTCCATCGGCATGCCGTATTTGAACGCTTGCAGATAAAATTCAAAATTTTCGGGGTTATTCCCCCATTTTTTGATATTTTCAACGAGCGTTTGATAGTCGTTAATCCTTTGCCCTCCGCTGATCAATTCTAGGCCATTATACAAGAGATCGAAGCTCAAAGTGTATTCAGGATCGTTCGGATCGGCAAAAGTGTAGAACGGCCTTTTTTTAGTAGGATAATGAGTTATGAATATGAAGTCAGAACCGTATTTTTCTTTGGCATATTTGCAAAGTTCTTTTTCGTCGTCCGGCTGGAGATCAGGTTCTTTTGTGTTGTCCCTGCCGGTCCTCTCCAAAACTATTTTTTGCGCTTCGCGCATTTTTATTCTTGGAAACTTAACGTTCAGATCCGATATCTGCGGGTTAAAAATGGCCAGCTCTTTAGCGCGGTTCTTTTGCATATCTGTAAGTATGTTCTTAGTGACCAATTCCGCGGTGTCCATCAACTCTTCCCATGAATTAATGCATCCCATCTCGGCATCCAAGCTGGTATATTCGCAGAGATGCCTTGTGGTCATGCTCGGTTCCGCTCTGTAAGCCTGATTTACAGTGAAAACTCTTTCAAAAACGCCGACTAGTATTTGTTTATAGAATTGCGGGCTTTGGGCGAGATAAGCGCTATAGTCAAAATAATCGATATGAAAAACCTCGGACCCGCCTTCGGAGGCCTGAGGAATTATGCTGGGCGATTGAAATTCCGTAAAATCCAAGCTGGAAAGAGCTCTCCTAAAAGAAGCTATCATTTCTTCCTGCAGTTTGAAAACAGCTTTTACCTTTTCATTTCTCAAGGTCAGAGGCCTATGATCTAAAACTATCGGCAGGCCAGAGTTAAGGTCCTTGATATCAAAAGGCAATATCTCGGCCTTTCCTACCAGCTTGATCTTTTCAACCTGCACTTCCACTCCGCCTGTTTCTATTTTTTTATTCTCCATTCCTTGAGGCCTTTCCTTTATCAACCCTTCTATTTCTATCGCGCACTCGGGAGTCAGCTTTTTGGCCATTTCGTTCATTTCCGCATCTTGTTCTTGCTTGCTTAACATAAAAATGGCTTGGGCGATTCCGCTTCTGTCCCTTAAGTCAAAAAAGACGATCTTTCCATGAGCTCTGATCGTATCAACCCATCCGCACATTTTCACTTTTTGGCCCACAAGGCCCGGTATTTCCTTTGAGAGTGTTCTTTCCATAGATAAAAATATTAAATTAAAAATTTAAAATTAAGCAGTTTCTCTTTCTATCTAGTGTGTTTTCTTAATACGGCGACTATTTCTTTCGGGTCGTGGTTCGATTTTATCAAATATTCTTTCACGCCCAAAGAAAGAGTTTCCTCTTTAGTATCAGGATCGTCAAAGTTTGAAAAAACTATGACCGGCAAAGAAGATATTTCGGAATCCAAATTTTTTCTTTTTAAAAATTCGATCCCGTTTTCGTTGGGCAAAAGGATATCCAAAAGGACCAGGTCCGGCTTCCAGCTCTTGAGAAGCTCCATACCCTCCTTGGTATCCATAGCCACAACGATTTCAAAACCTTCTTTCTCAAATTTATCCTGATACATCTCCGATAAGATTTTTTCGTCTTCGATGATAAGTATTTTGGACATAATTTAGCTAAAAAGCTTAAGCCTATTATAGTTTATTGCCCTTTTGTTGTAAACGTTTACAACAAACGGGCAAAAAGCCCGTTTTCCATAAATTTTTAGTTATTTTTTCTCCTCCAGCTCCCCTATTTTCTTCTTCAACTCCGCCATTTTTAATTCCCTGCCGATGGTCAGATTATACCATTTCTCCAGCTCTTCTTTCTGTTTTTTTATATCTTCATAGGCCGTTTGCAATTCTTGAGTCCTCTCCGCAACTCTTTCTTCAAGATGCTCTTTGGCTTTTATCTCTCTGGAAGTGGTTTTTATCAGCATATATCCGATAAAGCAAAAAAAGGCGAACATGAGAGCGGTCGCGATCTTGAATTTCGTTTCAGGGATCACGATCGGGAGGATTATCAGGGCAAAGCCCATAACTCCCACCAAAAATTCGGTCAAAATCATCTTGGCATCGAACAAGCCGTATCTAAGGATGGCAAAAGCTATCATGGCGACGTAAACGAACACTAAAATATTGCCGTATGGCAATATCGGGATGCCGTACCACAAAAAATAATTTGTCGCTCCTCCGGCATAGCTGATGATCGTGCCCAATATTAAAAACTTGATTTGCTCCTTTTTTTCTTTGGAATCTGTTTTTCTGTAATAGCCAAGAGCCAAATACCCTCCATAGCATATAGATCCGAACCAAGTGATAAGAAACGGCAAGAACAACGGTCCGGCCATCGGCCAAAATCTAAACATCGCCTGCTGCTCCATTCCGGATATGAAATAATTCGTAAAAATATCAAAATATAAAAAAACCAAGCCGATAAGATAAAAAGTTAAGATATACGCCTTATGCCTCTTTATCGAATTTACAAAAGCTACTATGTAATGGAAATAAGTGATCGGTATGAAAATCGCTCCAGCCATCAAAAATCTGCACCACGACAAAGCCAGTTCTTCCGTACCGGAAGATTGCTGTTCTTGCCACATATAATATCCGAAGCTCCAAAAAGCCACCGAAAAAGCGCAAAGGCTGAAGATCAGAGTTTCCCTGTTTTTAGTCCTCGCGCCAATGAAAGCTCCAAGGAAAAAACTTACGATAAAATTGAATAAGCCGGAGAAGGCAAAAAATGACATAATTGTTTTAACTTTTTTTCTGGTTCTTCTTTTTATTCAGCTTTTATTATGCTAAACATCCAAAAGTTTTAATATTGTTTTTTTGTCGCTTGCCCATAAAAAAGTTGCCAAACGGGGGCCTTGGTCTTTGCCGATAAGCATATTGTAAACATCTTTAAAGAAAGATTTCTGCAGAGCTGAATTTTCTTTTGGGCCAAGTGAAAGATTTTTAGGAATACCGTAGACTATTTCTTCCAGCTTTTCGATCGAAGTTATTTCTGTTTCCAATTCTTTTTTCAGCGAACGGATATGGCCAACAGTTTCGGGAGGCATTTGCTTTAGATATTCTTCGTTAATTTCGCTTCTCAAGGCTATCATTTGTTCGGGATTATATGCCTCCAGCCATCTGCGAGCTTTCGCGAAGCGTGATATTACCGAATTTTCATCGTAATTCAGTTTAAGCTCTTCCAATAATTTTTGCATTTTTTGGATATTCCACTGCGTGATCTGTCCCAACGCCACTGCTTGGCGGAAAGGGATCGGATCATTATAAAATTCCCCTCCGTTCGTGCTCAATTCAAAAGTCTCCTTTCTGACATTATCAAGGCTTCCTCCTCTGCAACCCTGCGCTTCGGCGTCCAATTCGCTGTATTGGCGGTAGATTTCGCTGTCGAAAGCCAAATTAAAAACACTGCCCGGGCTTTTGCTTAGGTAAAGCCATCTCAACAACGACGGCTCGTATATTTCCAAAAGCTGGGCCGGAGAAACCGCATTGCCTTTGGAGCCGGACATTTTTCCATCAAGGCCTCTTAATCCTACGAATTGATAACCGGCAAAAACCGGCGGCTCATTTGAGAATATTTTTTTGGAAATAGCGCTTGAAACGTCATAACTGCCGCCCGGAGAAGCATGGTCTTCTCCCCCCGGCTCGAAAACGACCTGCTCCACGCTCCAGCGCATAGGCCAGTCTGTCTTCCAGGCCAGCTTAACGATATGGTCTTTTGTAATATCAATCTCTTCCGTTTTGTCCGTTTCCAAGCATTGATATTTTATCTTGTTCTCGCCGTCGTAGCCTATGATCTTAACCTTATCCTTTCCGCTGAAGTTTGAATAAAGCGATATCGGATAGTAATTCTCTCTGAATTCTTGCGGATCTATCCCCTTTTCTTCTTTTCCTTTTTCGGACATAAAAGAAAGCAAAATATCCGCTATTTCCAAGCGGTGCCGCAGGGCATGAATAATCAACTTATCGTAACATCCCGATTTGTATTCTCTTGTTTGATAGCGGTATTCGAGCTCGATGCCCGCATCTTTCATCGATTGTTCAAATTCTTTTTCGAATCTTTGGGCATAAGATTCGTACTCCCCTTTTGGATCAGGGACAGCGGTCAGAGGCAATCCGATATACTTTGAAAAAGACGGATCAATGCCTAGCGGCACTTTCCTAAAACGGTCGAAATCGTCCCAAGAAAATATCAGCCTGCTTTTTTTACCGGCCTTCTTGAGCTGTTCGCAAACAGCGAAAGAAGTCATTACATCGCGGAAATTGCCGAAATGGACTATCCCCGAAGGGCTGATGCCCGCGGCGCAGGTATAGATTTCTTTATCGGGAAAATTTTTCAGTACTTTTTCGGCTATCACTCTGCTCCAATGCTGATTTTGCGATTCAGTTTCAGATTTTTGCATATCTTTTTGTTATTAGATGTTTAATCGTAAGCTAAGTAAATTATATAATGTTCCAGCCGGATTTACAATTTGAAAGATCAAAAAAGCGTATTATCCGCTGTCATAAATTTTTCGGCGCGAACGATATCCGGTCGATAAGCGCGCTATTTCTTCTCTATTTCCTTTATTTTTTGTTTCAATTCGGCCATGCGCAGCTCGCGCCCGATGGTAAGACTGTACCATCTCTCGATCTCTTCTTGCCTGATTTTAAGTTCTTCGTAGGCTTTAGAAAGTTCAGCGGTCCTTTCTTTCACTTTGTTTTCCAATAGTTCGCTATTTTTTACTTCTTTTAAATTCGCTCTTACCAATAGATAGCCGATCAGACAAAAAGCCAAAAATACTATAACGGCCAACACTCGATGAGTATTTGTAGGCATCAAAAACGGGAAAAACAGTAAAACCATTCCCATGATCACCACCAATATTTCAGTCATAATGACTTTGATGTCAAAAAGGCGGTATTTGAGAATCGCAAAAGCAGAAAAAACTATAAAAAATATGAAGCCAAATGGTCCATATTGAGGGATTTTATATGATCCCAATTTAAATAATGGAGATATTAAATTGGTAGATATGGTGAACATGAATGATAAAAAAATTCCAGTCAAAAAGTATTTAGCTTGTTGTTTTTTTATCGCATTTTCCAAGGATTTATATTTAAACGCTGAAAAAAATATAGACAAAGCGAGCGAAGAGAGCAGAAGAAGCGAAAAAAAAGGATATAAAGGACCATATCTTTTATCAACTATCGCGCCGTTCAGATAAGTTATCTCATCTGCTATCAAATTAGTTGAAATAGATAGCGATCCTATAATAACTAATAATCCTATAAACAATATATTTATTGTTCTGGGAAGATGTTTTTCTTCCGGAAAAATCTGAACAAAATATATGAAAATCGTGGATAATAATGAAATCCCAAAGAACGACAATCTAAAGCCGAAATTACCGGAGATATAAGACGCGTGGCTAGTGTTAGCTAACAGAACGCCAATCATCCAAATAACTGTTGATAAGCAGAAAAAAAGAAAAGTCAGTGAAAGTTTGTTTTTCCTGCTAAAATAGACGGAAAATCCTATGAATAGAGTGAAGACAATGAAGATGGAGGTAGAAATTGTTAAAAAATCCATTGTTTCTCAGAGAAAATTGTTATCTGTTTGACAATTCTATATAGAAAGCCGATCCTGTGCCTTTCCCTTGCGATTCGACCCATATTCTTCCGCCGTGCAGTTCGACGAATTTTTTGGCTATGTACAGTCCAAGGCCCGACCCTTGAGTGTAGAGTTTGTTCCCTGCGGAACCGCGGGAAAAGCTTTCAAATATTTTAGCTATTTCAATACGGTCCATACCAGCGCCCGTGTCGGAGATCATAAGAGTTGTTTTTACGGGATCTATTTTAGCGGAAATAGTTATCCCTCCTTGGTCGGTATAGTGGATAGCATTGTCCACTATATTGCTTATTGCTTCTTTTATTTTTTCAGGATCAACGTTCACTATCGGTTCCAGCGAAGGCTTGTTCCATTTTATGAAGAGCCCTTTTTGTTTTACTTTCAATTCGGTTTCGGCAATAATTTGCAGGATAATTTCGTCCAGGGATACGCGCGATAGATTTAAGACTACTCTTCCCGTTTCCACCCTGGAAACGTTCAAAAAGTCATTGACCAGTTTGATCATTCTTTGGGAAGAATCATAGACCTTGTTGATGGCTTTATCACCTTCCTCCGGTATCCGCCCATAGTCCCCTTCTTTTAACATTGAGATATATCCGGCTATAGCGGTTAAAGGGGTTCTCAATTGGTGTGAAGCAATGGAAAGAAATTCCGACTTAGCCTTAAGAAGCCTTTCAGCCTCCTCCTTCCTTTTGACTTCTTCGTGGGTAGCTTTGATCAATAAAAATCCAAAGATCAAAAACAGGAACAAAATTGATCCGGTTAATAATCTAAGAGGTACGCTGGGCATAAAGAAGATAAGAATCATCAGGGTAATGCCCATCAATGCGACCAAAATCTCCGTCAAAATAACTTTTATTTCAAAAAGGTGATAACGAAGGATGGCAAGACCAGTAAATGAAATCAAAAAAATAGTTCCAAGCGGTCCTAATTTTGAATATTGATAAAGTCCAAATAAAGGAAGAATTAGATTAGTCGTTGCCGTTATCAAAATTGTCGACGAAGCCCCTAAAAAAAAATATTTTAGCTGTTTTTTTTCTAACTTGTTTTCCCTAGGAGTTATCAGCTCCTTAAACAAGTTGACCAATCCGTAGCCCATTAAAAAAATAAAATAGATGCTCCAAATCGGATATAAAACCCCAAATTCTCCACTAACCCCAAAAGTTGTTTCTTCAGAAAATTCTTTTTTGACAACGAGCGGTGTGAGTAGAGAAAGGATAACGATAGCTACGGTCACAAACCATCCTAATTTTTTGAATATATTATTTTTTCCAGAGTGTAGTGGTTTTGGAAATTGGAAAGTAAAAAGAAGAAAAAACCATGCGGAAATTAAGGCCCCAGAAAAAGAAAGACGCCCCCCGATTTCATAAGAAGTCAACCCTATAAGTAATAACCCTCCAATCCAAAGGCTCGTCCCTGTCGCCAATCCCAAAAATAAATTATTTTTGAGATCACTTTTATTGGTTAGATATACAAAAAGTCCCAGCCCTAAATTAAAGATTAGAATAGGAACAAGTAAGCTATCGAAAGAAAAAATTGAATTCATAGGATAAAATATGTTTCGATTTCTCTTAACTCTATCAAATAAAGTTTTGGTTGGTTTTTCTCGAAATAGAATCTATGAGGTCTTATGGCTTCCTGATTCTGATTTTTTGATTCGTCTAGATTAAATTTATAAAATTTTATCTTAAATTTTTCAAAATGAGATTTTAGTTTTTCTGGCACAACCATGCACCAATATTTTAACCCTTTATTCTTACTATAATCAAGGCATTTTTTAAACAATCCCAATGTTATTATATTTTTTCTATGATTATTCAATATCGCTAGTCTAGATATTTCAGCTACGTCTTTTTTATCAACCGGTAAGCTTACATAATTAAAAAATTTTTCAGAGGGAAATCCGATTTTAGACGGGAGAATAATCCTAAGAGCTCCAATCAAATTATTTTTTAAAAATGCTAAAAAATATACAGAATTATCGTCAAATTCATCTTTGAAATCATTAAAATCGTTAAAAAAATTTAAATCAATGTACCCCTCTTTTTTATAAATATCAAAAACTAAAGATATCGCTTTATTCTTTTCTTCTTCAGTTTTGGCAATTTTTATTTCTATATGTTCTCTTAATAACAAGAGATTTATTAAGAATGATTTTATAAAAAATGGTAAATTTATTTTTCCTATCATATTCTATTTCGCTGCTTTGTTTAGAACAGCCTGGCCAGAGTAAACAATTTTATTATTGGATATATTTCTAAAGTTGGCGCGTTCTAACATTTTTTTTTGGTCGCCTATTTCGAAAAAATTAAAATAACCATTTTTAGCCTCTTTAACAATCAGGCTGTTATAATAGATTAATTCAACGGTTGGCTTTATCATTTTTAGACTTCTTATCATGGTTCGAATGAACCCATTCCTTTTACAGCCCTTTGCTATCTCATCAAAATAGATATAGACCGGCCGACTATTTTTTAACGGATTTGAAATCAATATCTGTCCTTCTTTTTTTAATATCCTATATAATTCTTCCATCGTTTTTAACTGTTTTTCTCCAGAGAGAGCGTATAAAGTATTGTTCGACGCTATTTTATTAAAATAGTTATCTGGAAAAGGTAATTTCTCTTTCAAATCGGCTAAAAATACCTTGGCGCTCGGATCTTTTTCAAGATAGATGCCTAAAGCTTCTTGGCAATTGTCTATTCCTGTCACGTCGGCTCCTCGTTCTTTCATTTTCAACGCTAAATTTCCAGTTCCGCAGCCAGCTTCTAATATTTTTTCACCTTTTTTAATATCGAGTTCGTCGCAAATAGCGTCTAGCAGCTCTTGGTAAGTGATCAACGAATTTAGAACATCATAAACCTTAAAATATTTTGCCCAGAATTTCGAATCAAGCATATATCCTTTATCTCCTCCAACAAAAAACTCCGCCGTTGGCGGAGTCCTTGTTATTTTTTTACGAAATTTAAAATTATCATTCTCTCGAATTCGAATTGGTTGAACGCGTTTTCCAATGGTTCCGGACGATTCATATTGGGTATACTTTCTTACTTTTTTCCGTCCTTGTCAATTGTGGATTAGTTGTCAGTCCGTGATCGGTTTGTTGATCAATTTTATAAGCTCTTCGGAGCTGTCTTCTTTTGCCGCTCTTGCCCTGCTCTTATCCCCGCATTTTTGGCATACATAGTGAATAACGTATTCCCGGCCGCTTTTCCTCACCTCGGCCGCTACAGGCTCCAGCAGGCCCCCGCAAGTCGATTGGCGGTCTCCGGGGTTGATATCAACGTGTTTTGACCAAAGGCACTTGGAACAATGGTTGCAGTCCGATCCCCTGGTGACGGTCCCGCACCTATCGCAGATGAAATCCTCTATTCTTTTTTGAAATTTTTTAGTTTGCAGCATATGGCTGCATAATACCAAATTATTGAAAATTCGATAATAGCCAAGCAAAAATCCTCTGATGGGAGGATTTTTGCTTTTGTTCTGCTCTGAATTTTTATTTCGGCCAGTTTTCGATTATCAAGGCTTTCTTCTTGTTCTTTATCGGCAGCAGCTGATATATTTGTTCGGTTACGAAAGGCATAAAGATATGAAGCATCTTCAACGAATTCACCAAAACGTACATTAAAATATTTCTGGTATTGCTCTGAAGTTTTTTGTCCTGGGTCTCGTTGATCTGCTTTTTGGCTGCTTCCAAATAAATGTCGCAGAAGGTGTGCCAGAAAAAATGATAAATGTCCTGGATGGCTTTGCCGAATTCAAAATTTTTCAAAAATTCATTGGTCGATCTTACCAACGCTTTAAGTTCGGCAAGAACTTGCTTGTCCACATCGGTTATCGGCTTCGGAGCTTTGGCAACATCTATTTTTTCGCTGCCTATCTGCCAGCCCACGAAACGGGCGGCGTTCCAGATCTTGTTGGCAAATTTTTTGCCGGCCATGATATTGGCTTCGTCAAAACGCATATCTTGCAGTTCCGTTATTTGCCAGGCCAGGCCAAAACGGGTGGCATCGGCTCCGTATTTTTCGATCAGCGTGAGAGGGTCTATACCCGTTCCCAAAGATTTTGACATTCTTTTGCCGTCTTTGGTTTTGACCATGGCATTGATGACTATATCTTTAAAGGGAATGGCTCCCGTCATTTCCAATGAAGAAAATATCATTCTGGAGACCCAAAGGTTAACAATATCGTGACCGGTGGTTAAGCTGTCCGTTGGATAAAATGTTTTTAGATCTTTTGTTTTTTTCGGCCAGCCTAAAGTGGCAAATGGCCAAAGGGCGGACGAAAACCAAACATCAAGAACGTCTTCGGTTTGTTTGGGCTGGCAGTGTTTGCAAATCTGGCATTTTTTCGGCGGTTTGACGGACAGGAAATATTTTTCCGGTTCGGTCTGGCAGAACCAGATCGGTATCTTGTGCCCCCACCAGATCTGGCGCGAGATGCACCAATCTCTGACATTCCTCATCCAAGAGAAGTATAAATTTTCCCAATGCTTCGGGTGGAATTTTATTTTTCCTTTTTCAACGGCGGCAAGAGCTTTTTTTGCCGGCCCTTCCATTTTTACGAACCATTGCCAGGAAGGCATATTTTCGATAGTGGCGTTGCAACGGGAACATTTTGGAATTTGATGGGTGTAAGGTTCTATTTTTTCTATTGATCCGAGATTGGCCAGCTCTTCTATCGTTTTTTGGCGCGCTTCGGCGGCTTTCAACCCCTGATATTGGACCGGCGCGTTTTGGTTCATTTTGGCGCGTTCGTCTATCACTTGGATTATCTCCAGATCATGCTTGCGTCCGATCTCGGCATCGGCCATATCGTGGGCCGGAGTGACCTTCACGGCGCCGGTGCCGAAGGTTTGGTCGATCATCTGATCGGCCACGATCGGAATTTCCCGATTTATTATCGGTATATATAGTTTTTTTCCGATGAGTTTTTCGTATCTTTTATCCGAGGGGTTGACTGCTACCGCGGTATCGCCGAACATTGTTTCCGGCCTGGTAGTCGCTACGGTCACGTACCGATCTTTATCATCAGCCAAAGGGTATTTTATATACCACAAACTTCCCTGCTCTTCCTGATGGTCAAGCTCCAATTCCGATAAACTTGTCTGGCATCGGGGGCACCAATTGACCACTCTTTTCCCGCGATAAACCATCCCTTTATTGTAATAATATTCAAAAGCGGTTTCTACGGCCTTGGTATAGTCTTTATCCATTGTGAACCTGGTGCGGGACCAATCGCACGAAATCCCGATCTGCTTGAACTGGTCCAGGATTATATCTCCGTATTTTTGTTTCCATTCCCAAACTTTTTCGATGAATTTTTCGCGTCCCAGATCGAAACGGCTGACGCCTTCCTTGCGCAGATTTTTTTCCACTACATTTTGGGCGGCAATACCGGCGTGGTCTATGCCCGGTATCCAAAGGGTTTTGTACCCCTGCATCCGTTTCCAGCGGATCAAAGCGTCCTGTATGGTAACATTCAAAGTATGGCCCATGTGCAAACAGCCCGTAACGTTCGGCGGCGGCAACACCACGGTGTATGTGCCTTTGCTCTTTTTGGGGGCGCTTTTCTCCGGCTTGAAAAAACCGTTCTTCATCCAAAATTGATATATCTTTTTTTCAGTTTCTTGGGGACTGTATTGAGATTCTATTTCCATAAAACAAAAAACCTCTTTAAAATTAAGCTTTTGAAAAAGTATATAATAAATCCGCTAAAAATGAAAACCCCGCTGAATTTGCCCCCAAATTTTTTCTAGCGGCATCAAACCCGGGATAGGCTTTGATCTGCTGGATATTTTGGCGGATTCAGCGGGGTTTTAAAATTGAGCCGGATGCTTTATCTATTGCTGGCTCGGAGTCGTGTCGCTGGACGCTTTGTCTTCGGCCGGTTTTTCTGTTTTTTCTCCTTTCTTGGCCATATACCAAGCGACCAAGGCTACTACGGAAACTACCGCAATGACGATCGCAGCTGTTGTCAAAGACATTTTAGCTATGCGCAAAATAGGATCGCTTTAACGCTCCGAGAAGCAGAGTTAAAGAAAAACTATATTGTATTTTTAAGTTATTGATTATATTTTACGCCCTCGCCCCCGACGAGGCAAATTCGTTTGTGGAAAACCCAAAACAAAAACCCTCCCGGCGAAGGATAAAACAATTCATAGTTGATCTTTTAGGCCGTAAATACTTCCCGCCCCCATTATTATCAGAACGGAACCGTTTTTTATGGAAGCGATCGTTTTTTCTTTCAGATTTTCTTTTTTAGCGTAAACGGCATTATCGTTTTCCATGGCATTCACCAACTTTTCGGCGCTTACCATCTTTTTAATATTCTCATCTTCTCTGCCCGCCACGTCGTAAATGTCGGTGACCAATAATTTATTTATCCAGCCGTTTGCCAGCGCTTCCTGGAATGTTTTGACAAAATCATCGAAAAGCAAATGAGTCCTTTGATATTGATGGGGTTGAAAGGCGCAAACGATATCCTTTTGCGGATATTTTTCCCGTCCGGCTTTAAGCGTTGCCCGGATCTCCGTGGGATGGTGGGCGTAATCGCTTATCAGCGTTATATTTTTATCTCCCGTCTTTTTTTCTTCAATATCAAACCTCCTCCAAGTGCCGCTGAAATACGAAAGAGATTCAAAAGCCTTAGCATCATCGATGCCGATAGCTCTGGCTACGCTCAAAGCGGATAAAGCGTTGGAAATATTATGTTCTCCCGGAACTTTAAGTATTTTTTTCAATTCTTCGGCTTCAGGCTGGCTTAAAGAATATTTAGATATTTTGAAATTGTTATTTTGGGAAGCCAAAACTTTTTCCGTGTTCGCGTCATCGGCATTCGCGATAAGCAAACCGTCCGAAGGCAGATGCCCTATAAATTCCCTGAAACTTTTGAAAATATTTTCCAAATTTTTGTAATAGTCCAAGTGATCCGCTTCGATATTGGTCAAAACTATGATCTTGGGCCAGTAATTCAAAAAAGAAGCTTCGTGCTCGCAGGCTTCGATTACCAGGTATTTGCTGGCGCCCTTCCGATAGTTGGAATTTCCCAGCTCTTTTAATTTCGTTCCGACCACAATGGTCGGGTCGTAGCCGGCGGCCATAAGCATCAAGCCTATCATCGAAGTGGTGGTACTTTTTCCGTGAGTGCCGCAAACGGCGATAGTGAAATGGTCCCTGACCAATTGGCCCAAGGCTTGAGGATAGCTTAATATCTCCAAGTTTGGGTTTTTACCCTGCATCGCAATCGCAGCGTCAAACTCCGGATTGCCTTTTTTTACGGCCGGACTATAAATAACTTTATCGATATCTTCGGGAAGGTTATCGGCGCTGGACGGTCCGACGGTTATCTGCACCCCGGAATTTTTAAGCGCCAAGATCAATTCCGAATCGGACAGATCAGAACCGCTCACCTGCTCCCCGTTTTGGAGATGATGTCTGGCCAGCGCGCTGACCCCGATACCTCCAATGCCGATAAAATGAATTTTCATAAAATTGGCTTGCTCGCGTTCCGTTCCGACAGGAACCGAGTTTAAAAAGTTACTCTTCTTCAATATCCTCGCCTTCCTCTCCGGCCTCTTTTTCTCCCTCCGAGCCGAACCGGCAGGATGCCAGCACTTCGTATTTCGCTCCGAATTTTTTCATTTCCGACTCCATCACTTCCATTGATTTTACTTCAAAGTCATAAGAAATGTCCTCGTCTATCTGCGGGACCTCTTCCTGCTCCATTTCCCGCAATTCCCAGGCATTCATTCTGGCAAACGTGATATGGGGAGTGAATCCCCTGTCTTCTATCTGAAAAGTTACGTTGTTTTCGGCCAATCCTTTTTCGATCTCGTTCTTTAATTGCTCCAAAACGGGATTTTTTTCAGCGAGTATCCAAACCATCCTTGGCGGAATTTTTTTAGGAGGGCCGTAAGATATTTTGTTCAGCTTTAAAAAGAACGGCTGATATTTCCGCGCCAGGTCTTTGACAACGGTTAAAACCGTCGGTATATCGCCTTCTGCCACATTGCCCAAAAACAGCAAAGTGATGTGGAGATTTTCCGGTTTTGTCCATTTGGCCGGCAATTCCGGCCACTTGTTTTCATAGTCCTCAAAACGGTTTTTTATCCTCTCCGGGATATTTATAGCAATAAAAAGTCGGTGTATGTTCATATAAAGAAAGTTTATCATAAATTATTTATGGTTGGAACACTCACATGCTGAGATTTTAAACCTTAAAAAATATTAACCTCTTTTTGTCAATAGGATTTTGGCGGTTTTTGTGCTAGGATACGGGTATGAAGGAAGTTATCTTATATAAACGGCTTGAGAGGGAAAATGTGCAGTGCCAGACTTGCGCCCATTGCTGCTTCATTCTGCCTGGAAAGAGAGGAATATGCGGCGTTCGCGAGAATATAGATGGAAAGCTTTTTGCGTTGAATTACGGCAAAGCGGTTGCTATGAATATTGATCCGATCGAAAAGAAGCCGTTGTTTCATTTTTTACCTGGAACATCCACTCTATCCGTAGCCGCCGCCGGATGCAATTTTTCCTGCTTGAATTGCCAAAACTACGATATCTCCCAAGGCAGCAAAGCGTTGCCGGAAATAGCGGGTAAAGAGATATCCCCAAAAGAAATAGTCAAAACCGCCTTAAAAAACAACCTTCCTTCGATCTCTTACACATATACCGAACCGACGGTATTTTTAGAATATGCCATGGAGACGATGAAATTGGCCAGAGAAGCCAAGCTGAAAAACGTTTGGGTATCCAACGGTTTTATGAGCGAAGAATCGGCAAAATTCATAACCCCGTATTTAGACGCCATCAATATCGACATTAAAGGATTCTCCGAAGAATTTTACCGCAATAATTGCGGCGCTCATTTGGAACCGGTTCTGCGCACAGCCAAACTTATGAGAAAAGCCGGAGTATGGCTGGAGATCACGACCCTGATCATCCCGACCAAAAGCGATTCTCCGGATATGCTGAAAAAACTTGCCAAATTCATTAAAAAAGAATTGGGAGAGGACACTCCTTGGCACGTCAGCCAATTCAGCGGCGTTATTTCCTGGAAACTGCAAAAGCTTCCGAACACTCCGGTCAAGAAATTGCAAATGGCTTACAATATAGGCAAAGAAGCCGGATTAAAATATGTTTACATCGGCAACGTCCCCGGGCTCGATTCGGAAAGCACTTATTGTCCGAAGTGCAACGAACTTTGCATCAAACGCGTCGGGTACGACACTAAAGATTGCGCCAAAAAAGGCGCCTGTCCGAAGTGCGGAGAAAAACTTTCGATAGTTTATTGATCAACGCGGGCATAATAATATTATAAAAAATTACCTAGGTTGCGGCCTGGGTAATTTTTTGATCAAGATCTCCGGGTTTTTCAGACGTTTTCGTAATTCGCGATCCTCATCGCCGAGCGCGTTTCCGCCAGCACCGCTTGAGCGTTTTTTTTGGCTCTGACAGTCCCTTCCATAATAGCTTCCCGAATTTTTTGGGGATGAGACTCAAAGTAAGATCTCCTTTCCCTGATAGGGTCAAGAAAATCATTTAAGGAAACTAACAGCAATTCTTTTGCTTCAGCGTTCCCTGCTCTTCCCTGATGGCAAAGATCTTTTAAATTTTCGATTTCATTTCTATCGGGACAAAAAGCATTCAAATAGGCAAAAGCAATACTGTTTTCCACTCGGCAGGAACAAGAGACCCCGTTTTCCTCTACAACAGCCATCTTTTTAACTTTTTTTGCTACCGTCTTGGGATCATCTGACAGATAAATGCAGTTCCCCGAGCTTTTTCCCATTTTCGTTTTTCCATCCGTTCCGATAAGCCTTGGCACTCTGCCTACCAGCGCTTTGGGCTCGGGGAAAACATAGCCGTACGTTTTATTGAAACTTTTAGCCACCTCTCCGGCCAATTCAATATGGGGAACCTGATCTTCTCCTGCCGGAACCAAGCTGGCTTTGGACAAAAGAATGTCCGCGGCCTGGCTGGCAGGATAATTGTAGAATCCCAAAGAAATTTCTTTTTTTCTTCTCTTCATTTCCGACCTTAACGTCGGATTTTTATCTACGGAATTCAACGATGTGATCATGCTCAAAAGCATTGCCAGTTCGGCATATTCCGGGATATAGCTTTGTATTAAAAATGCGGACTTTCTCGGGTCCAAACCGACCGACAGCCAATCCAAAGTTACCGCCCTTACAGATTTTCTGATCCTATCCACGTCCTGGGCATAATCTCCCAGAGCTTGATAATCGGCAATCAAAAAATGACAGTCGCATTTATCTTGCAGTTTGACCCAATTTTCCAAAGCGCCGACATAGTGTCCCAAATGAAGAGACCCGGTAGGCCTCATCCCCGCAAGAACTCTTTCTTTTCCGCTTCCGTTCATAAATTTGGTTTCCTTAAAGATGATAATTTTGTAATAAAATTGAAACCCCATCCCGCAAGTTTTTAAACTCGCGAGATGGGCGTATGCGGTTGCGGCTATTGCCTGTCTGATGATAGGCATGGCCGCAACATAAAGAGCTGCTGTCCGGGATGAGGGAAAACCCAGACGTTCTACACATATCCATCAACCTTGCCGCCGGCATTTATAAACTCTTGCAAATCGCTTATAAGCTGCCTGGCCCTGCATTGGTCGATGCGAGCGGTAAATGTTTCTCCGAATCCATCGATATAAAGATCGATACGGAAAAGCTCCGCTTCGCTGCCGTCAGCGAGAATGCAATCCTGCCTGCCCCAGCTTAATCCGTCTGCCGGCGCATTGAGGTAGCCGTTCCTCGCTTGGCATAGCCTTACTAGAGCCAACTCTTCTTCCAATTCCGGATCCCCTATGCTTCCTTGAACGCTTCTCTCGGATGCTGCCATTTTCTTTCACCTCTCCTTAATAAGTTTCGGCAAATCTTTTCAATTCTCTCATCAGGCGCTGGGCTTTTATCCGGCCCAGGCCTATCGTTGCGGTTCCGTTTGGCAAGATCAGGTCTATGAAAAATATTTTTTCTTTCCTGCCGTTGCCGTTAGCGGAAACTTCCATTTCTATCCATTTTATTCCGTCGGCCGGCAAAAGCTGCCTTGGCGGAAAAACCTGGACGTCCATTCCTTCGCCTCTCAAATCCATTGCTTCCTGTCGTATAAACAGTTCCCTGAGATCTATTTCTTCTGTCTCATCTTCTTCCATTGAAATTACCTCCCCAACCCCCAAACTTTTAACAGTTCAGCGTCTCTCCATTTCGGCTTTTTTATCTCCGGTCTGTAGCAAAACTTTGATCTTTTTTTAGAAGTCGGCTTCATTATTTACTCTCCCTTTTATTGTGCAAAGAACTTCCGCTCTTGATAAATGATAAAGAGCAGAGATCTGGATCGTCATTTAACGGTCGAGATCTCCAGTCTTTAAAAGGACAAAAAACCGGCCTCTTATGGCCGGATTTGGAATTTTTATCTAACTTTTGATCTTATCTATAAGCTAATTTTTTTAAATAAATCCCAAATCCGGCCATCATGTTTAGTGGCGCAACCGAGAACCATAGCGGCGATTGGATTGTGGGATATATTCGACAACATATTTCTCTTACAATCTATGACGTAAAACTGATGAATTTGTTACAGATCGGGAATCTATACTTTTTCGGTCTTTTATCATAAAATCACAATATGATAACTTTTGCTTGCTTTTCCCCTCACCCTCCGATATTGCTGCCTTCGGTCGGTTCCGAGGCGGATCGCGCTTTATTGAAGAGCACGATCGAAGCGCTGGAAAAATTGGGGCAAAAAATTAAGGAGATAAGGCCGGACCTTATAATCATTTCTTCTCCCCACGCCGACTGGGGATTCAACGTTCCTCTTCATTTTTTAGCTTCCAATTTTCAAGGGCCGATAAAAACATATTTGACAGGGACGGAATCTCCCAAAATTCATTTTCAAGAAGGCCAGCGGATATATGCCGAAGACCATCTTGAATCGGAATTCAAAAAAGTCGCTCTGATAGCTTCGGGAGACACTTCCCACCGTTTGAAAGAAGAAGGCCCTTACGGTTTCCACCCGGAAGGCCCGATGTTCGATAAAGACCTGCGGGAATTTTTGGCCAAAAAAGAAACCGACAAAATTTTACAGCTTAACGATACATATCCTGACGCCGGCGAATGCGGACTGCGCTCTTTCTCTTTCCTTTTGGGAGCGCTTGCCGCCGCCAAGATCGAATACCGGCCGGAAATTCTTTCTTACGAATATCCTTTCGGCGTAGGATATTTGGTGGCGGATATAATGTCCGGGAAAGATCCCCAACTTCCGATCAAATAACATTTGCAGCTTATTGCCTGCGATCGGCTTAAAATTTAGGAATAATAACTTTCAAAAAATATGGAAAAAAAGAAAAACGGCAAATTGAAAAAAGAGAACGAACTTGATCTTCTGCGCCAGATAATCCAGACCATCAGTTATAATCTTGATCTGAAAGAAGTATTGAGCCGCATAGTAAAAACAGTCAGCTCTGTGACAAAAGCGGATTCTTGCTTTTTATACTTGACCGACGGCGAAGATCTTACCTTGAGAGCTTCTTTAAACCCCAAACCGCTGGAGATCGGTGCCATCAAAATGAAGATCGGCGAAGGGATCACGGGCTGGGTGGCCCGAAAACAAAAAACCGTAGCAATCGCCAAAAAAGCCTACGAGGACGAACGCTTTAAATTTTTTAACAGTTTGCCCGAAGACAAATTCGAAGGAATCCTTTCCGTTCCGATCATCTATCGCGATAAAGTTCTGGGCGTGATAAACGTCCAGCATTCAAAGCCGCGCAAATATTCGGAGACGGAAATAGCCCTGTTCGAACTTGTCGCCCAGGCAACCGGCGGAGCCATCGAAAACGCCATGCTTTTCAGCGAGAAAGAAGCTTTAAAAGAAGCTTTGGAAACCCGCAAACTGATCGAGAAAGCCAAGGGCATTTTAATGAAAGACCTTAACATTTCCGAAGAAGAAGCCCACAAGCTTTTGCATAAAAAAAGCATGGACAAAAGAATATCCATCAAAGAAGTCGCCAGCGCAGTAATAATTTCGAGCGACTTCAAGAGAGTGTAAAACGCAAAGCGAAAAACTAAAAATAACAGCGTAAAATTTAAAATGATCTTTCTGCCGATTACCGGGAGAAAACAAGCAAGTTTAAGCTTTAAACTGTTATTTTTAGTTTTTCGCTTTACACTTTGCGCTTCCATGCAGTATAGTTAGTTCATCAGCACGGTTCGATGATGATTCGTGTTCCAAACAAAGCAGTTTGGGAAATAGACATTGATGTCTCCTAGCCTTTTACGGCCTAGGAGTTTTGTTTTTTAATTGAGTGTCGAGCGTAGAAGGTCGAATGTCGTTACGGCCCTCGACTTTCGAATATCGACATTCCAAATTATGGTTTACGAAGAAATAATTGAGACTTGTGAAAAACACGGCATAAAATTAGTTGATTTTAAGTTTTGCGATCTGCCGGGAACTTGGCAGCACTTTACCGTTCCCCTCTCCGCCTTGGACAAAAAGGTTCTCGAAGAAGGTCTCGGTTTTGACGGTTCCAGCATCCGCGGATTCAAAGAAATACAGGAAAGCGATATGCTTTTGGTCCCCGATCTGGAAACTTTCGCTGTCGATCCTTTTTCCAAGTTTCCGCTGGGCAGCTTCATCTGCGATATCTATGAACCTGGAGCCAAAAAAACGCCTTTTGAGAACGATCCGAGATTTGTCGCCCGGAAAGCCGAAGAGCTGCTGACTAAAAGCGGGGTGGCCGACAAAGCTTACTTCGGGCCGGAAGCTGAATTTTTCATTTTTGATAAAGTAAATTTCGGCGCCGATCAAAACTTTTCTTTTCACGAGATAAGATCCGTTGAAGCCAATTGGAACGCCAAAGAAGATAAAGACATTCCCGGCAACGGCTCGGGCTATAAGATAAGAAATAAAGAAGGATACTTTCCAGTTCCGCCGGCCGATCAGCTTGCGGATATCAGGCGCGAGATGGTTTTTGAAATGGAAAAGCTTGGGATAGAAGTCGAGAAAGAGCATCACGAAGTTTCCACCGGAGGCCAGGCCGAGATAGATATCAAATACGATACTCTCAAAAAGATCGCCGACAATGTGATGAAATTCAAATACGCGGTCAAGAATGTCGCTTTTCGCAACGGCAAAACCGCTACTTTTATGCCTAAACCGATCTGGGGAGACAACGGTTCGGGCATGCACGTCCACGTTTCTCTCTGGAAGAACGGAACGCCTTTATTCCACAGCGCGTCGGGCTACGCCAATCTAAGCGAGCTGGCCGTCTATTTTATCGGCGGGCTTTTGAAGCACGCGCCGGCCATTCTGGCTTTTGCCGCTCCGACCACCAATTCTTACAAAAGACTGGTTCCGGGTTTTGAAGCGCCGGTGAATCTTGTCTATTCCAACAGAAACCGTTCCGCGGCTATCAGGGTGCCAAACTATTCCACAAGTCCTGCATCCAAAAGGATCGAGTTCCGCCCGCCGGATCCTTCGGCCAATCCTTATCTCGTATTCTCCGCAATGTTGTTAGCCGGTTTGGACGGAATAAAGAACAAGATCAAACCTCTGGACCCGATCGACGGGAACATTTACAAAATGGGCGCCAGTGATAAACTTCCCCAGGTCCCGGACTCATTGGATAAAAGTTTGGCCGCTTTGGAAAAAGACAATGAATTTTTGACCAGAGACGGAGTCTTTACCAAGGGCCTGATAAATACTTGGATAGACTACAAGAGAACTGCCGAGTATGACGTCATAAGAACCAGGCCAAGCTCTGCCGAATTCATGCTTTACTACGATGTCTAAAAGTGTGAAAATCAGTTAATGCATATTTTAGTCGAACTGGCGAAAAAAACAGTTGAAGAACATATCAAAAGCGGCACGGTTTTAACCGTGCCGCTTGATTTTCCATCCGAATTCATCTCCAGAAAAGCAGGAGTGTTTGTAACTATAGAGGAAAAAGGCGATCTGCGCGGATGTATCGGAACTTATCTTCCTTGCCATGAGAATGTAGCCGTGGAGACCATTCAAAACGCGGTAGCAGCAGCCAGCCAGGACTATCGTTTCGATCCGATCGATATATCGGAACTGCCTTATTTGAAATACACGGTTTCGATATTGAACCGGCCGGATCCTGTTAGAAACTTGGAAGAACTGGATCCTAAAATATACGGCGTGATAGTCAAATCTTCCAAAGGCAACGGCGAAAAAACCGGTTTATTATTGCCCGGGCTAGAGGGGATAGACAGAGCAGACGATCAGCTGGCTATTGCCTGCCAAAAAGCAGGGATCGACTCCGAGAAAGAACAAATAAAAATTTATAAATTCACAGTGGAAAAATATTCCTGAAATTCCGCGAAAAGAATTCGCGGAATTTTGCAAAGAGAATAAAAATTCTTTCTAAATTTCGCAAAAATAATAAAAATTCTTTAATTTTTATGAAAATAGACTTGCATAATCACAGTTATTGGTCTTATGACGGGTTTGACTCTCCTGAGAAGCTTATTGTTTCTGCTCTGGAAAAGGGGCTGGACGGGATCGCTTTGACCGATCATGACACCATCAAAGGCTGGCCCGAAGCCATCGCCGCGGCCAAGAAACATAACGCGGTTTTAGTTCTGGGCCAAGAAATAAAGACTGAAAAATGCGATCTTTTAGGTCTTTTCTTGACAAAGGAAGTAAAAAGCAAAAAATTTCTGGAGGCCGCCGCGGAGATAAGGTCGCAAGGAGGGATCGCCATAGTGGCTCATCCTTATCATTTTCCTGAAAATTTCAAAGGAAAGCTGGAAGAATATCTGAAATTCGTTGACGGCATAGAAGTTTTTAACAGCCGCGGGCCGTTCTTGGCATCCGACAATAAAGCCCGCCGGCTGGCCGAGAAATGCGGTACGGCCATGACCGCCGGCAGCGACAGCCATTTCGGCAGAACATCGGGCAGCGCTTATGCTCAAGCCGAAGCAGCTGATATTGAAGAATTCAAGCAGGCCATAATCGGAAAGAAGACCAAAACTTTCGGTAAAAAATTGAACCGTATTTACTTGCTGGCGCCGCTTGTCTCGAGACTGGCTTCTTTATTTTTTCCGAATTGGAGAAAGAAAAAATAATCAGTTTTTCACCGCGGAGAATATCCTTTGAATGGCGGTCATATTGGCAAGCAATGCCATCGCCATCAATATCCAAACCGCTGTTTCCGAACAGAAAATAGCCGAAAGCATTATTAAAAAATAGAGTATCGCCCTTTCGCCCCGGGACATTAATCCTCCTTTCAGTTCTACGGACGTCAGCTCTTTTTCTTTCGCCGCCGATTTGGCATAGGTCGTCATCATCGATCCGAAAAGAACCAGCGATATCAAAATATAGTTTGGCAAAAATATTTGAGGCAGAGGCAGAAACAAAAACCCAATGATCGTTATCCCTTCCACGTAACGGTCGAAAATGGTGTCCAGATAGGCGCCTTTTTTTGTGGACAAATTTTTATAACGGGCCACTCCCCCGTCGACAAAATCCATAAAAGCCGCCAGTAAAAAAAATACGATCGCCCAAGCAACAGCTTGCTTTATTAAAAAATATAAACAAACCAAAGCAAAAAGGACAGAGCTGAAACTGTACTGGTTCGGAGTTACCGGCAACCGTGAAAAAATCTTAGCGACCGCCTTTTCCAATCCTCTGAACGATTCTCTGCGAGTATCCAACATATATAAATAAGCGTAAAACTTAAAGCGAAAAATGTAAAGCAACGGTTTAAAACTTAAAACAGCCGAACTCCAGGCTGATAATTTTCAATTTTTAAACTCCCCTGCAGGCAGGAAAAATTGGAGGTTTGAAAATTAATATCTTTCCATCTGCCAATCACCCGCTCCATCCAACCCGAAAAAAGCTGTTTTTCTATGGTTTAAGGGCAATTGCTTATGGAGAATCTCCGCAGGCTGGCGGCCACGGAGTCCTGCCCTTCGCAAAGGGCGGGACGAGCCAGCCGAGGACAAAGCTATTTTCCTCGAAGGGGAAAATAGCGGTTCTCCATAGGCAATTCGCCCGATTAATTAGACTTGTCTTTTTCCGGCAATAAACTCCTCTACTATCTCTCTGCATCTTTCGTCCGTAAACTGCTGCGGGGGGTGTTTCATAAAGTAAGAGGAGGGAGATATCAAAGCTCCGCCGACTTTGCGGTCCAGAGCCAGCTTAGCCATCCTGATGGCGTCTATAACGCAGCCGGCGGAGTTCGGAGAATCCTCGACCGACAGCCTTAGCTCAAGCTCGACCGGCACGTTGCCGAATTTCCGCCCCTCGATCCTGATAAAGCATATCTTATTGTCTTTCAAAAAAGGTATCCAATCCGACGGCCCGATGTGTAAATTGTCGTAGCTTAAACGTTTGCTTAATTGCGATTCCACGCTTTCTGTTTTGGATATTTTTTTTGACTTCAGCCTTTCGCGGGAAAGCATGTTCAAAAAATCCGTATTGCCTCCAAAATTGAGCTGGTAAGATTTATCTATGGCCACCCCTCTCTGGCTGAACAAATGGCTTAGCGCGCGGTGGACGATGGTCGCTCCGATCTGGGATTTTATATCGTCGCCTATGCAAGGCAAGCCTTTTGCCTTGAATTTTTCGGCCCACTCCTCGTTGGAAACGATAAACACGGGCATACAGTTGATAAAAGCGCAACCGGCCTCCAGAGCGGCATTTGCATAGAATTCAGTGGCCTTCTGCGAGCCTACCGGCATATAATTTATCAGTATCTCCGCTCCGGATCTTTTCAGTTCTTCCGCCACGTTAACCGATGGCTCGCCGGAAGCCGCGAAAGCTTTGTCTTCCAGATAATCTTTCATATGTCCGGCAATTCCGTCCAATACCTCTCCCATTTTGACTTTTACTCCTGTTTGGGGAACATCCTTGAAAAATATTTTAGTGCAATTGGGCTCGGCAAAAATGGCTTCGGAAATATCTTTGCCTATCTTGCGCTTGTCCACGTCAAAAGCCGCCACGACCTTGATGTCCGATATTTTATATGAACCGATGACGTTATGCATCAGCCCGGGCACCAGTTCGTCGTTGTCATTCACGTCTTTATAGAAATAGATGCCCTGCAAAAGGCTTGAAAAACAGTTTCCCACCCCGGCGACCGCGATCTTTATGCCTTTTTTCTCCGTTGAAATTTCTTTTGACATATTCGAAAGTTTTGTTTACTATTTATTAAAGAAGGATGTTTTATCCGTCTAAAGTATTTTACCGCCGTAAAATACAATGTCAAGGAATTACGTGTGGAAAACAATTATGCTCCCCTTTTTTCATCTTCAAAAAACTAACACAAAAGACAATCTTTGGATCTATATTCTTCTGCTTTTAAAGGAAAAAGACGTTTATGGCTGGGAGCTGCCAAAAATGATCGAACAAAAATACGGGTTCAAACCCGGCAAAATAACTCCTTATAGGGTGCTCTATCGGCTGGAGGAAGATGCTTTCGTCCAAAGCAAAGCCGATCAAAGAAGAAGAGTGTATAAGATAACCGATAAAGGATCTGAAGAGCTGAAAAAAGCCAAAGAATTTTATCAATTTATTCTGAACGAATTGAACAAATAATGACCAACCAGGAAATAGCAAAATCTTTATTGGAGCTTGCCTATCTGCTGGACATAAAAGGAGTGGACTTCAAGCCTAAGGCTTACCGCAAGGCCGCCCGGTCTTTGGAATCCCTGGACAAAGATGTAAGGGAGATATACAAAGAAGAAGGATTAAAAGGGCTTGAAAAAATTCCCGGCGTGGGCAAAAGCATAGCCGCAAAGATAGAAGAGTTCTTAAAAACAAAAAAAATAAAGACCCTTGAAGATCTCGACGAAGAAACCGCCGTCCGCCAGATCGTCACCCATTTTTTCGAGACCAAAGGAGTCGATCTGAGCGAGTTGAAAGCGAACGCCAAAAAACAAAAAATTGTTTATTCGCGTTTTACCAAACCAGCCAAGCAATTATTGGAATTATCAGGTTCGACAGCAAAAGCCAAAGAAGCTGTCGATAAAGTGGCCGAGTGGGCAAAATCGAGAAATTTGGACTATGCTATTGAAACAGTTTTCAAAAAATGGTTAGAATTAGACAGGCTGAAGCCCAAGGAAGTGGTCAAAAAGCCTTATTTCCAAGGCAAGCCGATGGTATGGTCCCAAACCCGCAAGCGCTGGTATGTCATAGGCGACGGCGGAGAGTGGCTGGAGTTCGCCGGCAAAGAAAGCGAAATGGAATGGGAAATAGAGAAAAAGTAAAATTATTAAACAGCAACCGCTTGATATTATGCAAGGCAAAAGCGGTGCCTGGAAGCGCATCAAGCTTCCAGGTTAAAAGATCCTAAGTTTTAAAAAATATCAAACCAAGCATTGCTTGAAATTTTTTATAGTTTAGGATTCGAAGAATATGATAAATTATTTCGGATTGAAAAGAGGGGTCCAGTTCATCATGGAGGGCCAGCCGTATGAGATCGTAGAATCCCAGCCGGTCGGAAAGGCTCAAGATGTTTTTATTATCAAGGCCAAGGTTAAAAACCTTATAACCGGAAAAATAACGGACAAGAGCTTCCACCAGGATGCCCGCTACGATGAGGCCGAACTGGAAAAAGTGGATATCAAATTCATTTATTCAAGCCGCGACAAATATGTTTTTTGCGAGGCCGATAACCCGGGCAAAAGATTCGATCTGTCCGCCGAACAATTGGGAGACTCCCCGAAATACTTGAAATCCAACCAGCTTATCGAAGGAATAAAATTCGAAGGAGAATTCATAAACATTATGATGCCGATCAAGGTCCAGCTGAAAGTTAAGGAAGCATCCCCCGGAGTTAAAGGCGACCGCGCCCAAGGAGGGACAAAAATGGCCGTATTGGAAACGGGCGTTCAAGTCAATGTCCCTCTTTTTGTGGTTGAAGGAGATATGATAGAGGTCAACACCGAAACCGGAGAATATTCCAGAAGGGTCGAAGTCGGGAAATAGCTAATCTCCTGAAGTGAGATACCTTAAAAAAACAAAACACGGCTTAATGCCGTGTTTTGTTTTTGTCTGTTTTATTTGGCGGAAGCCCGGAACGAAGTCGCCTTCGCTCCCCGCCTGCCGGCAGGCAGGCTGCGGGAGCTACGGCGGACTAAAAGCAAATTACTTTAATTCCTTTTCGATATCTTTTATTTCCTTGGTGATGTACTTTTCCGATTCGTCAAAAGATTCTTTCAACTTCTTGTAGGTCAAGCTTTCCTGCAAGGAAAGCTCCTCCTTACCGTCCAAATAAGCTATCTCCTTCTCGAATTCATCGCGCAAACTTTTAAAGTTTTGGGAAAGGGCCGACAAGGCTTCTTCCGTTTCCTTTCTAAGCCTCCTGCGGCTGGCAACCACTTGCAGAGAATAATAAACGATCAAAATAAGCAGAACCGCTATCGAAGCTAAACCCAAATAAAGGAGCAATGATTGATTGTCCATAAATTTTTAAAAATCGTTATTTGAATTATTTTCTTCTTTCGCCGCCAATTGGCCGCAAGCCGCTTCGATGTCGCGGCCGAAACCGTAGCGCTGGGTGACGTCCACCCTCTTTTTTAATAAAAATTCCTTGAACTTTTTAACGCGTTCGGCCGGAGAAGGGCTGAATCCGGGTGTCGGATTGCAAGGGATAAGGTTGACGAAATACAAAGGTTTATCCATCAATTTGGCCAATTCTTCAGCGTCTTTCAAGGAATCGTTAAAACCGTCTATCATAATATATTCGAACATTACTCTTCTTTTCCTTGCTTTGACGTATTCGCTTGCCGCATCCATCACTTTGCCTATGGGATATTTTCTATTGACCGGCATTATTTTGGAGCGCAATTCCTGGTTGGGGGCATGCAGGGATATGGCCAAGTTTATTTCCATTTTTTCCTGGGATAATTTTCTGATCCCCTCTATTATACCCGATGTGGAAATGGAGAAATTTCTGCCGCCCAAACCAAATCCTTCCGGATCGTTCAAAAACTTGATGGCGGCCAAAACATTTTCATAATTGAGGAATGGCTCTCCCATTCCCATAAAAACGACATTGGTCACTTTCTCCCCTGTCTTTTTCAAATAACGTCCGAACAGCATAACCTGTTGGGCGATCTCGTATTGGGTCAAATTCCTTTTAAATCCCATTTTTCCCGTGGCGCAGAAAACACAGGCCATGGCGCAGCCTGCCTGGGAAGAAACGCAAACGGTATTTCTTTTGTCATTATGCCTCATCAAAACCGTTTCGATCTTGATGCCGTCTTTAAGGGTTATCAGAGCTTTCACTGTTTTTTTGTCCGAAGATTCAAAAAGCTCGGCGTTGATGGACAACGGACACTGTGAATTCATCTTTTCACGCAAAGAAAGAGGCAGGGTCGTAGCTTGGGACCAATCGTCGATCAGATCTTTATATAACGCCTTTTGGATCTGCTTTACCCGATATACCGGCTCCCCTATTAAAATGTCGTTCACGCTTTCAAGATTCATAGTTTTATCGTCTTAATACTATCAAATTTATAGCAATTTTGCTATTAATTCATAACTATTTTTGCCATTGCCTAAAAATTACGGATATGTTATGAATTCATCCAAAGCTATTTTAAATAACTTTTTCTTCAAGATATCTTCCC